>DATMNF010000073.1:0-25047 GCA_035569355.1 Steroidobacteraceae bacterium | reverse complement strand
CTTGTGCCTCGAATTGGTATTTCTACATTCGTTTCCAGCGCTCCCTGCGGGATATACTCATGTTCGGTGAACACAGGACTGAACCATCGTCGTTGCGCACGATTGTGTCCCCAGCGGCATGGTGAGTTTCTAACTTGTCGTCCGGCAGATCCTTGATGACGGTATCGAAGTCAGGACGTACGGGCTGGATGCTTATGCGCCACGGCACCCGGTACCGCTTCAGATATCCAGATCGACTGCCCCAATTGTCCCAACTCCAGTAGCGCGATTTGATATACGGCCGAGCACCGTCAAATGGGTCAAAATGCCGCGTTAGATATTCCTGTTCGCCGACAGAAATCTCTCGCACAGAACCGTCCTGATTTACATAGACAAATGAAGTCTCCGACTGCCGAAGAATCGTGCCTATCAACAGCCACGTTAATTCCGCGCCAAGATCTGCGAAAAAACCAAACACGATATTGGAGAGCATTTTCACGTCAAACTTCTCATCGAACGTCCATGTCGACTCCCTTAAGAATTAGGGGGTTCCACACGTCACGGGGCACAAGTCCGGAGTCCATTCGCCTATTAGCTTACCGCAGGCGGCGAATGGCCGGATCAAAGCACCGAGTCCGCGGGCTCCAGTGGCGGGTGTTGGCCTATTCTGTTGAAAAACTCCGTTTCCGTGCAGAGGCGATTTTTTAGTTTTCTGAAAAAGCAGCCGAAAATTCGAGGTAAACACGACGTACGGCTGGCTGAGAAAAATTGAGGGCGGAGATCGTTAGGAGAGGCTGTTCCCTCGAATGAAGAAAATTATGGGCTTTCTAAAGCGCTACGATTTTTCCGCCGAATACGAACAGGGAGTTTTTCAACAGAATAGGCCGATACCGACCGCAAGAGCTTTCGATCGCAAGTTCACATGAAGATACAAGACTCATGATCTGCCAGTTCGAGTTCGGCATGCGAAATCGAATTAACGCCGTCGAGAGACTCGCGAGTGCGAGCAAACCCTTTGTTTTCGCTAGGTAAGCGATGAGTCGCGCTCCGTGAGGGTAACTCCAATTCGCCACTTTGAGTTACCCCGAAAGTTACCCCGAAAATGTCCGGCTGCCCCGATCCTCGGCGATCGTTAGCGAACGTCATTTCAAACTAATTCGAGTCCGTTACACCTGTTTTTCCGGTGTTTTGACCCGAATGCCGTCCCTCCCCGATCGTTAGCGATCGTCTCCGAACATCGCGAATTGGTGGGCCCGCTCGGACTCGAACCGAGGACCAAGGGATTCACTTCAGCCCCGCCGTTTCCGGAGGGAGTGGACTATCTCTTCACCCCTATGGGGTGCGGGACGCTCTAGCCTGTCATTAAGCGCACTTCCAGCGCTCAGGTAGTCTCTGCACCTTCCGGCGGTGTACCGCCGGCTTGGCTCAGGGTTGCCATCAGCCAAGCTGTTAAGGTTTCCCTGAATTCATCCCGTCCACTTCGCACCTTGCGATGCGAAGGCACCATTTGTTGATGAGTCCCCTGCTCTAACCAACTGAGCTACAGGCCCGACGCGGCGCATCTTAGCATGCGGCGCGGCCTGCCCGCCTCGCCCGCGCGCCGGCGTCCCCGGCATTGGGTTATCTTACGCAGCTTGTGAGCCTGCCGCCGCTACCCGACCTGCCGATCAACGAGGCCCTGCCGGCGCTGGCGCAAGTTCTTGCCGATCGGCGCAACGTGCTGTTGGAGGCTCCGCCGGGTGCCGGCAAGAGCACGATCGCACCGCTCTTCTTGCGCGAATGCCCCTGGCTCGACGGGCAGAAGATCGTGATGCTCGAACCCCGGCGCATCGCGGCGCGCGCCGTCGCAGCCCGCATGGCGCATCTTCTCGGCGAACCCGTTGGCGGCAGCGTCGGGTTTCGCACGAGGCTCGAGACCCGTGTGAGCCGGGAGACGCGGATCGAAGTGGTCACGGAAGGCATCCTCACGCGCATGCTGCAGGAGGACTCCGGCCTTGCCGGTATCGGCTGCGTCATCTTCGACGAATTTCATGAACGCAGCTTGAACGCAGACTTGGGACTGGCGCTGTGCATCGAAAGCCAGCGGAACCTGCGCGACGACTTGCGCGTGGTGGTGATGTCGGCGACCCTGGATCTCGAGCCCGTTGCGAAGCTCTTGGACGACGCACCGATCGTTGCCGCTCGCGGCCGGAGCTTTGAGGTCGCGACCCATTACATCGCACGGCGACCCGAAGTCTACCTCGAGCTGCAAATGGCACAGGTGGTGCGCAACGCCCTGCGCGAGCACGACGGCGATATCCTGTGTTTCTTGCCGGGTGCCGCGGAGATTCGGCGCGTGCTGCGCGCCCTGGAGGACGCAGGTCTCGATCGCAACGTCCGCGTCCTGCCGCTGTACGGTGAACTCGAGGGTGCGGCGCAGGATGCGGCCATCGCGCCTGCGCCTGCGGGCCTGCGCAAGATCGTGCTCGCCACCAGCATCGCGGAAACCAGCCTGACCATCGAAGGCATCCGCGTCGTCGTCGATTCTGGATTGCGCCGCTACGCGGAGTTCGATCCCGCGACAGGCATGAGCCATTTGATCACAACCAAGGTGTCGCAGGCGGCGGCCGATCAACGCCGTGGACGCGCCGGCCGCCTGACGGCAGGGACTTGCTATCGGCTCTGGTCGGCCGGAACTCAAGATGCGCTCGCGCCGCAGACGTCGCCGGAAATCCTGCACGCGGATCTTGCTCCCTTGGCGCTGGAGCTCAGTTGCTGGGGGGCTGTCGATGCCGCGAGCTTGTCCTGGCTCGATCCGCCTCCCGCCGCACCCTTGGCGCAGGCGCGCGATCTGCTGAGGCAGCTCGAGGCTATTGATTCCAGCGGACGTATTTCACCGCATGGCAGGACCCTGGCGAAGCTCGGAACTCACCCGCGACTCGGACACATGCTGGTCAAGGCCCGCGAGCATGGCGCGGCGCGCTTGGCGTCCGATCTTGCCGCCATCTTGGGCGAGCGCGACATCTTGCGCGCGAGCGCCGGCGCCCGCGACGTGGATCTACGGTTGCGCGTTTCGGTCCTGCGCGGCGACGTGAGGGATCTACCGCCGGGCATCAGCGTGGATTCCCGTGCCAAGAACCAGGCGGCGCGCAGCTCGCAACGCTGGCAACGCGATTTCACCCGCGACCGTCCCGATTCAGTGGATCCCGACGGATGGACCGGAGTGCTATTGGCGTGGGCTTACCCCGATCGCATAGGCCGAGCGCGCGGCGACGGCGGCCGATACCTCTTGGCCAACGGCCGCGGGGCGCGCTTCGGCGAACCCCAAGCGCTGGCCAAAGCCGAGTTCATCGTTGCGGCGGAACTGGAGGGCTCGGAACGAGAGGCGCGGATCTTTCTCGCCGCTCCGCTCGAGCGTGGCTACCTGGAGAGACATTTTTCGGCGCAAATACTCGAGCATGCCGAAATCACGTGGGACGATCGCGAACACGCGGTGCGCGCGCGCCGCGAGCGCCGTCTGGGGGCGCTGCTCTTGGATTCCGCCGAGCTTCGCAATCCCGACAGCCAGGCGCTGCAGAATGCCGTCCTCTCGGGCCTTCGCCAGCTGGGGCCGGCAGGCTTGCCGTGGACCGCGGAATTGCGGCAATGGCGGGCGCGCGTCATGTTGATGCGCCGGCATTCCGTGGCCTCGCCCGAACCGTGGCCGGATTTGAGCGATGCGGCTCTCGCGGCGACCCTCGAAGAATGGGCGCCGCCCTGGATCAGTGGCATGACCCGCCGCGAGCATTTCGCGCGGATGGAATTGGGCAGTGCCCTGCGATCTCGTTTGAGCTACGCTCAAAGCGTGATCCTGGAGCGGGAGGCACCAACGCACTTCACGGTGCCGAGCGGGTCGCACATACCGATCGACTATTTGGACGGCGAGATTCCCACGCTGTCGGTGCGCTTGCAGGAAATGTTCGGATTGCGCGAGACACCCAGCGTCGCCTCGGGCCGGCTGCCATTGCTGCTGAAATTGCTTTCGCCCGCGCGGCGTCCGGTGCAAATCACCCGGGATCTCGTCAGCTTCTGGAATCGGGGGTACCACGAGGTAAAGAAGGACCTGAAGGGGCGATATCCGAAACACTACTGGCCGGAGGATCCCTACGCGGCCGAGCCGACGCGACGCGCACGCCCGCATTCCCGCAAGTGAGCCGAGATTTTGCAACGGTGTGCTCGGCTTGGCTCGCCCGCGTACGGCTCCGAAACGGCCGTTTGGTTACAATAGCGATTCCGCTTCCATTAGATGCTTGACGGATGGCGACGGCGACTCGATGAAGGATTACAGCAATCATTTTCGCGAACTGGTCAAGCGGCAGCTGGGCGACGACCCGCACGTCTTGGTGCCGCGCGGAGCGCAAGATATGATGATCCTCGCGACGTGGCGGCTACGGAGCGACGGCTTCCGCGCCAGCAAACGATCGCGGATGATTCGGATCGTGATTTCACAGGAGGCGCTCGAGGATTATGCGCGCGGCGGCGATGACGTGCGCCAAGCCAGCGACGAGCGCTTTGTCGCCTGGTTTCGACGCCAGTTGAGCGCCTTCGACCCCAATCACGAATCGCCGCTGGGCGTGGAGCCTACGCCCGTGACGTGGCCTGTGAGCACGGGTGTGTTGAACAATTGATTGCGCAGATGCAAAGGCACATGAATGATCTGTTCGACGGCCCGATGTCGGGCACCAGGCACGAGCGCCTCGCACCAGGCGCGTGGCTGCTCGGCGGATTCGCTCTTGGCAGGGCAATGGAACTGTTGGCCGCCATCGAGGGAATTGAAGCCGCTGCGCCTTTTCGTCACTTGGTGACCCCCGGAGGTTTTCGCATGTCGGTGGCGATGACCAATTGCGGCAGCCTGGGCTGGGTCAGCGATCGGCGCGGATATCGCTACGATTCGCGCGACCCTTTGAGCGGGGTTCCTTGGCCGCAGATGCCGCCGGTATTCCTCGAGTTGGCGCAATCGGCCGCACGGGCGGGCGGATTCGAGGGCTTTGCGCCCGATGCCTGCTTGCTCAACCGGTATGAACCCGGCGCTCGCTTGACGCTGCATCAGGATAAGGACGAGCGCGATTTCAGCGCGCCGATCGTGTCCGTATCGCTCGGTTTGCCCGCCATTTTCCTATTCGGCGGCGAGGCTCGAACCGACAAACCGCGCCGAGTGCCGTTGCGACACGGCGACGTCGTCGTTTGGGGCGGCCCAGCTCGCTTGCGCTATCACGGCGTGCTGGCGCTCAAGAACGGTGTCCACGACGCCCTGGGTTCGCGTCGGGTCAACCTGACGTTTCGCCGCGCCGGCTAAATATCTCGTTTGCCGCTTTCCACCGCTTCGATCGCCGGAGTTCGCCAACCGCTGCGAACGCCCCAAGCATAGAAGACGAGCGCGGCCAAGGCGACGCAGAGCTGATCCCAACCGTAGCCGATATAGTTGTGCCCCTCGAACTCCTTGCTGCCGGCCCACGACAGTACGGTCATCGCCAACAGGTAGGCGATCAGCCACCAGGAGGCGCGTAGCTGCAGGCCGAAATTGCGCCAGCCGGACTTGGCTTGGTAATACAAGTACACCGGCATCGGCAAGATCAACAGCAGCATGATCTCTCCGGTGTGCGGCCAGCGCGCCCAGAAGAGCATGAGCGTCGCCAGGACGAAGGCCATGGGCGCAAGAACGTTCAAACCCGGTACGCGCAAGGGCCGGTGCAGGTTTGGCGCCGTGCGCCTCAGCACGATGACGCTGATCGGTACCACGAGATAGGTGATGATGGTGGCCACCGAAATCACGGCGGCGAGTTTGCCCCAGCCGCGAAAGAAGAACAGAAAAATGAAGGACACCAACAAGTTGAACCACATGGCCGGACGCGGAATGCCGAAACGCGGGTGCACACGGCCGAGTATTTCGGGAACGGTGCCGCTGCGCTCCATCGCGTAGATCATGCGCGCGGTCGTCGCCGTGTACGTGGTGCCGGTGCCGCTCGGGCTGACGAACGCGTCCGCGTAAAGCAACAGGGCGAGCCAATTGAGATTCAGTGCAAGCGCAAGCTGCGCGAAGGGTGAGCTGTATTCGAGCGCCGCCCAGCCTTCATGCAGGTGTTCGGGGGCCACCGTACCGAGGAAGGCAACCTGCAGCATCAGATACACGACCGTGCTCAGGGCGATCGAGCCGAAGATGGCAAACGGCACGCTGCGTCCCGGATTGCGCGCCTCGCCCGCCAGGTTCACCGGGCTCTGAAAGCCGTTGTAGCTGAATACGATGCCGCTGGTGGCGACGGCCGTAAGTATTGCCGCCACGTTGCCGACGTGGCGGCCACCGTGTGCGCCCACCTGGAAATTCTCCCAGTGAAAACCGGTGCACACCAACGCGATCGCGGTGGCCGCCGGTACGATGAGCTTGAAGAAGGTGATGGCGCTGTTCGTGCCCGCAAAAACCTTCACGCTCCAGAAATTGAGAAGAAAATAGATCACCACCAGAACCGCGGAAATGGACAGGCCCGGCACGGTCAGTTCGCCCCGGCCGTTCGCGGCATGCACGTACAGTTTCTGCGCCCAATCCCACGGCCACGAACTCATGTACTGCACGGAAGCCTCGGCCTCTACGGGGATGACCGATACGATCGCGATCCAGGCGGCCCAGCCGGCGACGAATCCGACCAGCGAGCCGTGCGAATAGTGTCCATAGCGCACCGCGCCGCCGGACTCCGGGAACATCGCGCCGAGCTCGGCATAGGTGAACGCCACGAAGAGGATGATCACCGCTCCGATGAGCCATGAATAGACCGCGCCCGGCCCAGCCAGCTGGGCCGCGCGCCAGGCGCCGAACAACCAGCCTGACCCGATGATCGAACCCAGGCCGGTGAACATCAGAGCGATGGCCCCGACTTCCCGACGAATCGCATTTTCATTGGACATCGATGATTCTCCCTGGAATCGACCGTAGCGGCATCCGAGGTCAGAGCCGAAGTTCGCTCAAGTTTGGGTGGTCATCGGGACGTCGTCCCAATGGCCAGCGATATAGGCGCTCGCTTTCCGAAATCGGCAAGTCATTGATGCTGGCGATACGCCGCCTCATCAGACCGTGCTCATCGAACTCCCAGTTTTCGTTGCCGTAGCTGCGAAACCAATGGCCGCTGTCGTCGTGCCACTCGTAGGCGAAGCGCACCGCAATGCGGTTCTCGAGAAACGCCCATAGTTCCTTGATCAGCCGATAGTCGAGCTCGCGCGACCACTTACGCGCGAGAAACGCCTCTATGGCGTCGCGTCCGTGAAAGAATTCGGCACGGTTGCGCCAATGACTATCCACGGTGTACGCAAGCGCAACGCGAACGGGGTCGCGCGTGTTCCACGCGTCTTCGGCCATGCGGACTTTCTGCGCCGCTGTCTCCAAGGTATACGGCGGCAGCGGCGGCCGATCAACGGTATTCATCTTTCCTCTCCTGCTGACGACGTTAGCGAACCGGCGGAATGATAATCTGCGGCGCCTTGCAAGCGCCGCGCACCGCATCTGCCGAACAGGCACGCGGCCTGAGATCCCGATCGAGACAGACGTGCACTTCGCGAAGGCGCGGCGCGCCCTGCCCCGTGCAGGCGACCACTACCGACTGCGGCGGAAGCCCTGGATTGGCACGCAGAAGCGCCGCGGCGATCGCCGCGGGCGACCTTTCGATCGCTTGAGCGGGGCTCGACAGTTCCGGCGGAATCGCGACGCCCGCATAGGCGCGGCGCACCAGGGCGAAGAACTCCTCGGGCTCGAGGCCGCTGCAGGTGCCATGCGCGGACCATTCGTGATAAACGAGAGAGCGCGCCGGCATCAAGTCTTCGATTCCCCGCACCACTTCGTCGGGCACACGGCGGCGTACGTCGCAGTACTCGGGCCAGCCCCGTTCGTTTTGCGGCCACAGTCCGTGGACGATGAATCCAAAGCGTCGCGGCCCGTTGCATTCCGCGGCACCGGGCGACGCCAGGCAAAACGCGGGCGACCAGGACAGCGACAGCAGGTAGTACGCGAACTCGCCGGGCGTGCCGTCGCTTGCGTGGCCGCGATGCCGCGCGGAGGCGCTGAAGGCGAACGCCAATGCCCAGGCGAGCGACGCAATCGCAATGAATCGACGGAACGGGCGAGGATTCACAAGCTCTCCGGATCTCAACCGCCGGCACGGATCGACGTCAAATCGAAGCCGCCCGAGCCGCTCAGCCAAGTATCCTTGTCGCGAATGATCGTCTGCGCGGGCAGCGTCTGAGTTTTGACTCCGATGCCGGGCAGCTTTCGGATCGCGGTCCCCACCGCGAAGATCTCGACCAAGCTCGATCCGAGTTCGATGATGTAGGTCTTGATGCCCACCACTTCCTCGGCGCCGGCTGCCGCCGCCTCGCTCTTCAATCGATCGAACACGTGCTCGCGTGCGTCGTAGATGAGCGTCGTGAGATCGCCTATCTCGCCCTTCACGAGACTGCGAAAGGCCGCCTTGATTCCACCGATTGCACCGAGCGAATAGACCGAGGTCGAAATGAGAAGTTTGACCGGCATGTATCCCAATTGCGTCATGCCCCACAATTCCTCGCCGGTAAGATCGCTGGTCGCGGGTGCGGACTGGAATTCGGGGGGCAACAACGGGTGGAACGCCGCGGTCCCCGCCATGTACATTTCATGGAACCCCGCGAAATGCAAGACGGTGGTTCGCACGCCGACGACCGAGTTGGCACGCACCGCCTTCGCGTGCGCGACGAGTCGCTCGAGCGCATGATGGCGCGTCTCATTGAATACGTCGCTGAATTCCTTGATCTCGCCGCGCACCAGTGTTTTCAGCGTCCCGGCGATCCCGCCGACGGCGCCCACCGAGTACGCGATGTTGCCGAACACGAACTCCTTCGGCTGGTAGCCCGCATCCATGTGGCAGAAGAGCTCCTGCGCATCTCCGGCGCTCGTGAACAGCGCCGACCCTTCGGCACCCGAAACACCGGACCCGACGAACAGGAATTCGGAATTGCCGCTGAGATTTCGCAGCTCCGAAGTCACCCCGACGACTCCGTGAACATGCTCGCGGTCCGCCTCGGCTCTCATGCGGGCGAAAGCGGCTTGTCGGCCTTCATGGATCATGTTCGTGACGTCGGGAATTTCGCCTCCGACGATGCCGCGGAACGCGGAGCGGACACCGCCGAGAAATCCCATCGACTGAATGCTGTTGCCGATCACGACACCGCTTGGAGTGAGCCCCTTGAGCCGCATGCAGTAGATTTCGTTGCCGGACAACCCGGTCAGCCGGCATTCAGGCCTCATGACGCGCCTCGCAACCTGCACGGATATTCTCGGAAGTCAGCCCTTGGCCGTCGGCACGCCACCCGGGAGGCCCGAAGATGAGCCCCGCCGCTTCGCGGCTCAAAGCGGCCTCAACCGCGATCATTCCGAGCGAAATGCCGAGGAATATCTCCGGCAGGTGTGGCTTCCAATGCATGCGGCGGATCGTAAGATATCGGGTGCGGACTGTCGATGTACGGTGCGAGCGCTACACTCCGAGCCATGGCTGTCACTCAGGATTTTTTGCAGTACGTGCTCGAGCAGCTGGCCGGCCTCGGGCGGGTCACGCCGCGGCGCATGTTCGGCGCCGTCGGCCTGTATCATGGCGAGCGGTTCTTCGGCATCATTACCGACGATACCCTGTATTTCAAGGTGAACGACTCCAACCGGGGCGACTACGAGGCGCGCGGCATGGGCCGATTTCGTCCGTATGCCGATAGACCTCGGTTGAGCATGACCTATTACGAGGTACCGGCGGACGCCCTAGAGGACGCCGATGAGTGCGTCGCATGGGCGCGAAAATCCGTGGCCATCGCCACAGTCAAAGCAAAGCCGGCCGCCCGGCACCGCAAGTAAGGAGTTCCCCGTTGAGCATCCCGCACGATTCCCGCTGCGCTGAGGAGCCGAAATGAAGGCGGTCCTCCTCAAGGGCCACGGCGGGTTCGAGCAACTCGAATACCGGGAAGACGTGCCGGCGCCGGTGCCGCGGGCGGGCGAAGTCCTGATCCGTGTGGCGGCGGCCGGTGTGAACAACACCGACATCAACACCCGCACGGCGTGGTATTCGCGATCGGTTACCGAGGGCACGACGGCGGAGGCGGGGGCGTCGGGCTTCGCGGCCGCGCGCTCCGAGGATGCCGGCTGGACCGGCTCGCCGCCGGTTTTTCCGCGGATTCAAGGAGCCGATGCCTGCGGCCGCATCTTCGCCGTAGGCGATGGAGTCTCTTCGAAGCGGATCGGCGAGCGCGTGCTGGTGGAACCGGTGTTCCGAGCCGCCGCCGGCTCGGGTCCAACCATCTATTTCGGCTCGGAGTGCGATGGTGCGTTCGCGGAGTTCACCCGGGTTCCTGCGGCGTACGCCCACAGCATCGCGTGCGACTTGACGGACGCCGAGCTCGCGTCCTTTCCTTGTGCCTATTCGGCCGCCGAGAACATGCTCACCCGCCTCAACTTGGGTCCGGGCGAGACCATCCTCGTGACGGGCGCCTCCGGCGGGGTCGGTTCAGCCGCGGTGCAGCTGGCGAAGCGCCGGGGTGCACACGTTCTGGCCGTCGCCGGCCCTTCGAAGGCTGCCGCCGTCGCATCGCTGGGTGCATCGGCGGTCATTGCACCGGATGCCGACCCGGCCTTTCAGTTCGGGCGGGAAAAGATCGACGCAATCGTCGATGTGGTCGGCGGGGAGAAGTTCCCGGCATTGCTCGAGGTCCTGCGGCGCGGCGGCCGTTATGCGGTTGCAGGCGCCATCGCCGGACCCATCGTCGAGCTGGACTTGCGAACTCTGTATCTGAAGGATCTTCGCTTGCTCGGCTGTACGGTGCTCGAACCCGAAGTGTTCGGCCATCTCGTACGGTACATCGAACGCGGCGAAATCAAACCGCTGCTGGCCGGGGTGCACCCGCTCTGCGACATCGTCCAGGCGCAGCAGGAATTTTTGGCGAAACGGCACGTCGGCAAGATTGTTCTTCTCGTTTAGTGGGCTTCCAAAAACGACTCGACCAACGGCGCCACCAAATCCGGTCTTTCGATGTGCAGCATATGCCCCGCACCCGCGACGCGCGCAATTTCGATGTGCGGGAAGATTGCGCGAAACGCGTCCTCCGTACCGTCGGCGCCGAGCTTGCCCAAGTGATCCGACTCCTCGCCCACCAGCAGCAACAGAGGCGCGCGCACCTCGCGCCAGCACGCTTCGGCTTCTTCCCGCTTGTACAGTATCGGGTTGACCCGGTGATGGCGTGGGTCGCCTGCGAGCCGCACGCGGCCACCGGGGTCGAGCCTACCCCAGGCCCGCGCCACCAACGCGGCTTGAGGCGCTGAGAAGCGCGGGTAGCGAAACCGAATGATCCCGGCCAGCTCCTCGAACGAGGCGTACTCCTTGCGCGCGGAGTGCATCTTCAATTGGTCCAGCCATTTGCGCATTCTCGCGGGCGCTTGCACGGGCGAAGTCCGTGCGAGTCCGAATCCTTCCAGATTGATGACGCAGCGGACTCGTTCCGATCGAATGCCGGCGTACGAGCAGGCAATGTTGCCGCCCATGCTGTGGCCGACGATGCGCACGGGCGCAGCCGGCGACAGCTGATCCAGCACCGCATCCAAGTCCCCGAGATAATCGGGAAACCAGTAGCCCTCTTGCGGCCACTCGCTGCGCCCGAAGCCGCGCCAATCGAGCGCCGCCATGGGCCAATCGCGCTCCAGCGCGTCGACCATGAACTGAAAAGTCTCGCCACTATCGAGCCACCCATGCAGCAGGAGCACGGGCACCACGGATTCGGAAGGCTCCGGCCCCCATCGTGTCAGGTGCATATCGAGTCCGCGCACTCGCAGAGTTTCGTGCCGCGGCTGGCGCTGCACGCGGTAGCTCGTCGCCCCATCCAATGAATGCCACTCCTGGTATCTGCGATCAACCCCCACTTTCATACACGCAAGCAGCACTCCGCCGCAAGAGCGGCGGCGCGCAAGCGCCCTCCAAATCAACCGCCGAGAAATATCTTGTAGGCCGGGTTGTCGGTCTCTTCGGTGTAGGCGTAATGCAGTTCGTTGAGATGCAATAGAAAGTCGGTCCGCGTCTCGGGGGGAACCTGGATGCCCGCGAGGACACGGCCATAATCCGATCCGTGATTGCGGTAGTGGAATAGGCTGATGTTCCATGCGGTGCCGATGGCCTGCAGGAACTTCAGCAGCGCGCCCGGGCGCTCCGGAAATTCGAAACGGTACAGACGCTCGTCGGTGAGGCCGCGCGCCTGGCCGCCCACCATGTAGCGCACGTGTACCTTGGCCATTTCATTGTCGGTCATGTCGCGCGCGGCAAAACCCGCGGCGGCGATGCTGTGCAGGATCTCGTCGCGCTCAGCCTTGCCTTGGGTGAGACCGACTCCCACGAATATTTGCGCCGCTTTCAAGTCCCCGTACCGGTAGTTGAACTCCGTGACGTTGTGCCTGCCCAGCAGCTCGCAGAACCGCAGGAAGGAACCCGGCGCCTCGGGAATTCCCACCGCGAACAGCGCCTCGCGCTGCGCGCCCAGGTCCGCACGCTCGGCGACATACCGCAACCGATCGAAGTTCATGTTGGCGCCGCCGTTGACCGCGATCAACGTACGCGCACTGCAATTTTCGCGTGCCACGTATTTCTTGATTCCGGCAACGGCCAGCGCGCCCGCCGGCTCGGCAATGGAGCGCGTATCCTGGAAGATATCTTGGATGGCGGCGCAGATCTGATCGGTGGTTACCAGGACGATTTCATCCACGTACTGGCGCGCGAGGCGAAAGGTCTCCTCCCCTACCCGGCGCACTGCGACGCCGTCGGCGAACATGCCGACTCGATCGAGGGTTACGCGCTTCCCTGCCCGCAGCGACTCGAACATTCCGGCGGCATCTTCCGGCTCCACGCCGATGATCTTGATGCGCGGGTACAGAGATTTCGCATATGCGGCGATCCCGGCTATCAGGCCGCCGCCCCCGACGGGAACGAAAATCGCGTCGATGTCATCGCCGTGCCGTTGGCGCAGGATCTCCATGCCGATGGTGCCCTGCCCGGCGATCACGTCCGGATCGTCAAATGGGTGCACGAACACCAGCCCGCGCGCTCGGCCAAGTTCAGTGGCGTGCTCATAGGCTTGATCATAATCATCGCCGCGCAACACGATTTCTCCGCCAAGGTCGGCGACCGCTTCGACCTTGATGTCCGGCGTGCTCAATGGCATGACGATGACGGCCGGAATCCCGCGCGTTCGCGCGCCGAGCGCCACGCCCTGGGCGTGGTTGCCGGCCGAAGCGCAGATGACACCGCGCTGCGCGCTGATCGGCGACAGTTGCGCGATCTTGTTGTAGGCACCGCGAATTTTGAACGAAAACACCGGCTGAAGGTCTTCACGTTTGAACAAGATGCGATTGTTGAGCCGCCGCGAAAGGCGCGGCGCCGCTTCCAGCGGTGTTTCGACGGCGACGTCGTACACTTTGGCTTTGAGGACACGATCTACGTAGTTTTCTTGCATGGGACGATATCTTTGGGGGACGCCTACCTTAGCTCAAGCGTCCACGGAGCGGTATGGTTGGGTCATATTGTGAGATGCTCCACAGCCCTCGCACCCTGAGGGTTTTGCCCCTGTCAATTGGGTAACATATGGCGATGCGCACCGTGAAGTCTTGGCTGTTGGGGCTGTTGCTCGCCTCGCCGGCGGCGTTTCCTCTGTCGGGCAATGTGATCGCCACCGACAACGTCAAGGCGCATTTGGTGAGCGAGGTGAGCTCTATCGCCCCCGGGCAATCGTTCTGGGTCGCGCTGGAGTTCAGCATTCGCGACGGTTGGCATACGTATTGGCGCAATCCCGGCGACTCCGGCCAGGCCACGACCCTCAATTGGTCGCTGGCGCCGGGCTTTACCGCGGGAGAGATCCTCTGGCCGGCGCCGCATCGCTTCGAGCTGCCGCCCCTGGTGAATTACGGCTATGCCAAGCATGCGGTGCATCTGGTCAACATCACGGCGCCCCAGGACTTGAGGGCGGGCGGCCCGATCGTGCTGTCGGCCAAGGCCAGCTGGCTCGTCTGCGCCGATGTGTGCATTCCGGAGGATGCGCAGCTGCAATTGAAGCTGCCGGTGAACGCGCAGCCGGGTGCCGCCGATCCGGCAGACGCAGCGCTCTTCGCCGCCGCGCGCAGCGAACTGCCGGGTGCGGCGCCTGCCGCGACCACGGCTCGGATTCAGGACGGCCGGCTGTTGATCGCTCTCGGCAAGGAATGGGGTGCCACGCTGCCGCAAGTCAAGTCGCTGGCTTTCTTCCCTTACGACGAGGGGAGCGTCGAGTACGCGGCACCGCAAGTTTTGACCCGCAATGCGGACGGCCTCGAGCTCGCCATGAAAATCGGCGATCGTCCGCCCCAGGGATCGAGCGTTCGCGGCGTGCTAATCGCGACCGAGCAGAACGGCAACGACGTGAGTGCGGTGCCCCTGGAAATAGCCGCGCATCTCGCGGGTCCCGGTGAGCTCGCGGCGGCCCCGGGCGCCGTCGAGAAAACCGCGGCATCGCTCCCCGTCCTCCTGCTCTTCGCCGTTCTGGGCGGTTTGATCCTGAATTTGATGCCCTGTGTGTTCCCGGTCCTTTCGATCAAAGCCATAGGCCTCGTTGAACAGGCGAAGAAGCACCCCGCGGCCGTGCGCACCAAGGGGTTGGTGTTCGCTGCGGGGGTGGTGAGTTCGATGCTTTGCCTCGCGGCGATTCTGCTGGCGCTTCGAGCCGGCGGGGAACAGATCGGCTGGGGTTTCCAGCTGCAGTCGCCGCTGTTCGTTACGTTGCTCGTGTACCTGCTGCTGGCCGTGGGCCTCAACCTGTCCGGCGTGTTCGAAGTCGGGGGCGGACTTGCCGGTGTGGGCGACACCCTCACGCAAGGCGACAGCTATCGTGCTTCGTTCTTCACGGGCGTGCTGACGACGCTGGTGGCGACACCGTGTACTGCGCCTTTCATGGCTTTCGCAGTGGGCGCGGCCCTTACGCAGCCCGCGGCGGTCGCGCTGTGCATTTTTGCGGCGCTGGGCCTTGGACTTGCGGCGCCATATACGCTGCTGTGCTTCGCACCCTGGATGCGCCGCGCATTGCCGAAGCCGGGTGCCTGGATGGACACGCTCAAACAGGTCTTCGCGTTTCCGATCTATGCTTCGGCGGCGTGGCTGTTGTGGGTCTTGGCACAGCAGACATCCCCCATCGGTTTGGGCGCTGCCTTGGCCGGCGCCATCCTCATCGCGTTGGCAGCCTGGGCATACCAGAAGGCCAAGTCAAGCTCGAGCGCAGGCCGTGTTGCCGCCCTCGTCACTGCGACGCTCGCCGTGCTGCTCGCCGTCATCCTGCCGATGCGTTTCGCGGGCGTCGCCGCAGCTTCTGCCGGGGCCGCCCCGAGCACTGCCCGAGCGAATGACGAATGGCATCCCTACGATGCCGCACAGGTGGCGAAGCTCAATGCGGCCGGACGGCCGCTTCTGGTGAATTTCACCGCGAGTTGGTGTCTGACTTGTCTCGTTAACGAGCGCAATGCCTTCGCCGACTCCGCGGTGCAGGAGGTTTTCCGCGACAAAGGGGTCACGCTGATGAAGGGCGACTGGACCAATCGGGATCCCGCCATCACTCAAGCCTTGACTGCCTTTGGACGCGCCGGGGTTCCGCTGTACTTGGTTTACAACTCGAAGCCGGGATCATCCGCGCCTGTCGTTCTTCCGCAACTCCTGACCGCAAGCGTCGTGAAAAGTGCCTTTGCCGATACGCCAAACAACCCCGTACCCCCGTAAGATTTTCGCGACTTAGATTTTCAAGAGGCCGTGAATGCGGCATGCTGCGCGCATGGCCTACGATAACGCCACGACCATTCCCGTGATCGATTTCCGGCGGCGAAGCATGGCGCTGCAATGGCATGCGCTCGGCGGGACATGGACTGCCTGCGACATCCCACCGCCGTTGGTGCATGGCGTTGCACTGATACGCGCCTCACAACCCAATATTTGCGTCTATGGACAAGCGGGGCGCTTGCGCCTGCAAGTCGGTCCCAACCAGTACGCATTGTCGGAAAACTCGCCCCGGATCAGCTGTCGCCGCGGCTTGGCGAGCTTCGGGTTTCGCAGGCGTTTTACCGTCGAGTCGAGTACCGGCGGCGTGCTTTATAGTTTTGCCTACTGGACCACTCAGCACCACGATTTCTTCCGCTGGCTCGCGACCCGAGCCGAAGACCCCGACTGGCGCGCGACCAGCGCACGCCAGTGGTCGGAAGGGCTTGCCGCAGCGACGCTGCGGTCGAACTAGGAGCCTTTCCGCGTGGCCGCGCGCCGGTCAGCGCGGCAACAATCCGGCAAGCTCGCTGTCGGTCAAATGGCGCCATTTCCCGGCACTCAAGCTTCCCAGCTGAATGTTCATGATCCGCACGCGCTTCAGGCGCTGCGCCTTGTAGCCGAGCGCGGAGCACATGCGCCGAATCTGTCGATTCAACCCCTGGGTGAGAATCATGCGGAACGAGTGCTGATCGATACGAGTGACTCGGCAAGGCTTGGTGAGCTCGCCCATGATCTTCACGCCGGTTGCCATCATTTTCAGCGAAAGATCGGTTATGGGGCGATCCACCGTTACGATGTATTCCTTTTCGTGATTGTTTTCGGAGCGCAGGATCTCGTTGACGATATCGCCGTCGTTCGTCAGAAGCAGTAAACCTTCCGAGTCCTTGTCCAATCTGCCTATCGGAAAGATGCGTTCCGGGTATCCGACCAGATCGATGACGTTGTCCTGGATGTGCGTCTCGGTCGTGCAGGTGACTCCAACGGGCTTGTTGAGGGCAAGGTAGATCTGCTTTTTCTTGGCGCCGATGGGCTCGCCGTCGATGCAGACCCGATCGCCATCGGCGATCCGGGTCCCCAAGGCGGCGCGCTCACCGTTGCACGTCACGCGGCCCGCTTCAATCCACTTATCGGCCTCGCGTCGCGAACAGACGCCGGTCTCGCTGATGTACTTGTTGAGCCTCACGAGACGCGGTTGCACAAGAACGGAGTGATCTGCTTCGCGAGGCTCTGAGGCGCGGCGGCGAAAGGATCGTTCCCGTATGCCGCCACATCCAGCACTAAGCGCTGCTGGGCAACTGTCGCCGTGAGGTTGCCGTTCGCAGGCCCGACCAACACCAGGCGTCGCACGAGCTCAGGCCGGGTCGAGGCAAGTGCCAAGGCGACCTCGGCGCCATATTGGACTCCCAAAACATCGATCTGGCGCAGCCTCAAATCGTTGGCGAGATCGGAAATCGCGGTGGCGGCTTCGGCAATGCTGGAAGTGGGCGAGGGGTCCGATTCCCCGCAGCCCGGCAGATCAGGGGCATACACAGAACGCACGTCGGCGAGTTCGGGCAAGAATCGGCTGAACATACGGCTCGAGGCAGCTTGGTTGTGCAGGCAAATCAAGGTCACTTGCTCGTCGAAGCCGCCCGTCGTCGGGAAAGCGGTACGCACATGCAGCTGCCCGAACCTGCAGTCAAAATAGGCCCGCCGAGTGCGGACGACTACGGGTTGAACAGGTAACTTTGAGGCCTTGGCCACTGATGAGAACTCCAGCGTTGGGTGTGTTGCGGGCGGGTGACCCGGATCGCTACAATTGTTGTTTTAAAACTACATTAAATTTTTGCACTTCTTTGCAATAGGACTAGCTTCGGGGACGGCTCCGGTCTAAAGTGTTGCTCGGACGCAATAGGATTCTAGGGCAGCAAAAAGACCAATCGTCGCCAGAGCGCGAAAAAAAGCGCTACACAAGGCATGGGGACCTAAAAGCCGGGCACTGCCCGGCTTTTTTATTGCGTCGAACGATCCCATACCCGCGACATCGTAAAACCGCGTGAGCGACCGCCCTTGAAGTCCACGACTTCCACCAGGCGCTGCCCGTCGTCGGACAGGCTGTAGTGCTCTTCGAACGGCGGATGCTCCTCGTCGGGGTCGCCTCCCTGCACAATGAGAGTCTTCTCCGTCCAACCGCAGCGCGCGGGCGGCACCTCGCGTGCTCGGGTCGAAGCACCTCGCCCCGCCGAATCGCTGTCCCGATCATCTCCCGCCGCATGATGCTTATGAGATTTACCCCCCTCCATGGGCTGGCATACACGGTTGATGCCGTCCGAGGTGAAGGCTACGACGCCGGCGACCTGTTTGATTTCGAGCTGCTTGCCCGGCCAGCGCAGACCCTCGCTCAACGCACTGACCGGCGGCATCGTCGGGCCGACCGGACCGCCCACATCCGCGCCCCCCGCACCGCCCCGGCCACCGCCCCGGCTACCGCCTCGGCCGTTCCGGCCCCCCGAACCACCGCCCGAGGTCGATGTGCCCTGGCCCGCGGAAGGCGCATTGAATTGCGCTTGCAGCAGGCGTTGCGGATCGTCGCTGTCCGCGACATTGAGCTTCCAGCGCCCGCTGAAATCCACGCCGGCGGGCGGTGCTTGCGCAAGCTTTTCGCTCGCACACGCTGCGAGGCATAGCACTGCCAGAATCGTGAGTCGCATGCCGAGATCTTATCTTGACATCCTCGTCGCCCTCAAATGGACGAGGATCCCCGGCGAGACGGCGTTATCCCGCGGAGCGGCCTGTTCGTTGGGCCGCACGTAGATCGGTCGGCCCGCAAATCCACACGCGACCCTCGAAGGGCTGAAAGCACACACGCAGCGCCTCGGTCCTGCGCGTCGTTTGCGTGCCGCAAGCGATCTTGCCATCGGCGAGGTCAGCCTTGATCAAATCGACCAAGGAGGCGCTCGGCTCGCCTGCATCCGTCGGCGGCAGCGCGTGCGCCAGGATTCGCGCTTGCACTTCGTCACTGCGCGTTGCATTACCAAGGACCGCGCGCTTGAAGCGGTCGAGAACGACCAACACCGAACTCAATGTATTGTCGGTCACGTCGCTGGGACGGCCGGTGCCCCCCATGAATCGCAAATGCAGCAAGCCGCCGACACCACGGCCCTCGTCATGCAGACAAAGCGCGAGGGCTCCGTGCAAATCGGCGATCAACAGCATGGGTTCGGGCGAGACATGATAAGTGTCGGGCGCGACCATGACTTCCGGAAGATCAGTTGCCAAAGCGGACCCCTTTGGTGACCCGCCCATCCTGCCCCTAACCGCGAATTCCCTCTGCCAAGCCAATCACGGTTTTGGAGGCTCCCAGGACCAGCAGTCATAAGCTCATGCTTTCCAGTAATTGGCGGCCCGAGGGCCGGCCGACGTATCGTGGGCGCATGTATCGGTATGACGTAGTCGACAAAACGCTGGTAAACGAACGCGTCGCACAATTTCGCGACCAAACGCGCCGTTTCCTGGCGGGTGAGCTGAACGAGGACGAGTTTCGCCACCTGCGTCTACGCAATGGTCTTTACATCCAGCGTCATGCCCCGATGCTGCGGGTGGCGGTCCCCTACGGACTGCTGTCGTCGACGCAACTGAGGGCCCTGGGAGGCATTGCGCGGCGCTACGATCGGGGCTACGGGCATTTCACCACGCGTCAGAACATCCAGTTCAACTGGCCCAAGCTCGAGCAAGTTCCGGATATTTTGGCCGAGCTCGCCGAAGTCGAGATGCACTCGATCCAGACCAGCGGTAATTGCATCCGCAACACGACATCCGACCACTTGGCGGGCGTGACGCCGGACGAGCTGGCGGATCCGCGTCCCTGGTGCGAGCTCATCCGTCAGTGGTCTACTTTCCATCCGGAATTCACCTATCTGCCGCGCAAATTCAAGATTGCGGTCACCGGGGCAGCGCAGGACCGGGCCGCCTCACAGGTGCACGATGTCGGAGTGCACATCGTGCGCGGTGCCGGCGGCGAATTGGGCTTCGAAATTCTGGCCGGAGGCGGTCTTGGCCGCACGCCCATCATCGGTCAGGTGGTGCGCGAGTTCCTGCCGCGCGAACATCTGCTTTCGTACCTCGAAGCCATCTTGCGGGTGTACAACTTGGAAGGCCGGCGCGACAACATACACAAGGCGCGCATCAAAATTTTGGTTCGCTCCTTGGGAATCGAGGAGTTTCGCAGGCGCGTGGAGAAGGAATGGGAGTCGACACGCGCGAGCGTCCCCCGTGTCGATGACGCTGAGATCGCGCGCCTGCGCGGTTTTTTCGATCCGCCTGCCTATCGGACTCTGGCGGACTCTGAACCCTCTACCGGGAAGAGCACGGCCTTTCGCGCCTGGTATCGCTACAACACCACGGCGCACAAAATACCGGGCTACCGCGCGGTATACATTTCGCTCAAGAAGCCCGATGTCCCCCCGGGCGACATTACGGATGCGCAGATGGAATTGGTTGCGGATCTCGCCGATCGCTACAGTTTCGGGGAGGTGCGAGTCACCCACACGCAGAATCTATTGTTCGCGGATGTGGAACAGGAGAAGACCTTCGAGCTCTGGCAGACGCTTCAGAGCGCGGGACTCGCGACTCCGAACATCGGCACCTTGACCGACATGATTTGCTGCCCAGGGCTTGATTTCTGCAGTCTCGCCAACGCAGGGTCGATCGACGTCGCGAAGCTCATCAATGACCAGTTCGACGACTACGATTATCTTTACGATCTGGGCGAACTGGAAATCAAGATGTCGGGCTGCATGAATGCCTGCGGCCATCATCACGTCGGACACATCGGAATCCTCGGTGTCGATAAGAGCGGCGAGGAGTGGTACCAAATCACCATCGGCGGCGCGTCCGGCGCAGACGCATCGCTGGGCGAAGTCATCGGCCCGTCGGTGGCCAAGCTCGACGTGCCGGAAACGATTGCGCGTCTCCTCGAAGTGTACGTCGAGCGGCGCCGCCCGGATGAGCGCTTCCTCGATACGGTCCGCCGGCTTGGCGTGAAGCCCTTTAAGGAAAGAGTGTATGCAGCGCCGATTGCTGCGTGACGGCCGTATCGTCGGGGACGACTGGTCCTACGTCGGAGAGGCCGACGATGACGCGGCGCCTGCGCTGATCCTGACCTTCGCGCAGTGGCAAGGCGAGCGCGAAAGATGGGACACGCGCGGCCGGCGGCTGGGCGTCGTGCTCCAGCCGGCCAACCAGGTGGAATCGCTGGCGCCGGATATTTCGCGGTTTGAACTGATCGGCGCGGAGTTCTCCGGCCCGAGCGAAGGGCGCGGCTACTCCCAGGCCCGGATCTTGCGCGAACGATGGAAATTCGGCGGCGAGCTGCGCGCAACGGGCTACGTGCGCCGCGACCAATTATTTTTCATGGCGCGCTGCGGATTCAATAGCTTCGAATTGGCCGATGCGGACATCGAGGCCGCGCAAGCGGCATTGCCGGTTTTTTCCTGGGCCTATCAACAGTCGAACGACGCGGGCCTCTCGCTCAAGCCGCGGCACCGTTGGCGGGATACACCTGCCAGCGCCTGAAGCGTAGACCCACTCTCTGTCCCACGGTGAAACGCTCGCTCTCGTAGCGCTCACGGCTGATTTCCGCCTCCAGAGGTTCGCTGGCAGGTTGACCGTCGGCACAGAGCTCCAGACGCACGACCGGTCCGATAACCCGCACCGCCGCGACGACCGCGGGCCAGCCAGCCGCCTCGGGTCCAATTTCAATTTCGTGGGGCCGTATCAACGCGATGTTCTGCCCGATATCCGTGCGCAAGCTCGCGGCCGGCGAGATGTCGATGGGTCCCAAGTAAGCGCGGCCGTCGCGCAGTTGCACCGGCAATTCGTTGACCTTGCCCAAGAAGCGGTGCACGAATACCGAAGTCGGCAAATCATAGACCTCGCCGGGAACGCCGAATTGTTCGATCCGCCCTCGATTGAGCACGGCGATCGTGTCGGCGACTTCGATGGCCTCCTGCTGATCGTGAGTCACGAAAATACTGGTGAAATGCAGCTCATCGTGCAGCCGCCGCAGCCAGCGTCGCAGTTCGTGCCGCACCTGGCTGTCGAGGGCTCCGAAGGGCTCATCGAGCAGCAGCACGTCGGGGTCGACCGCCAATGCGCGTGCGAGGGCCACCCTCTGCCTCTGGCCTCCCGACAGCTGGGCCGGATAACGGTCGCCCGCCGAGGCGAGTTGCACCAACTCCAGCAGCGAATGCACCTTCTTGCGTAACTGCGCGGCAGGCGGCCTCTTGCGGCGCGGTTTGACCTTCAGACCGAACGCAACGTTTTCGAATACCGACATGTGGCGAAACAGAGCGTAATGCTGGAAAACGAAGCCGACGTTTCGATCCCGAATCGGCCATTGGGTTGCGTCGCGGCCATCGAACAACACCTGTCCTTCGTCCGGCGACTCGAGACCGGCAATGATGCGAAGCAGCGTCGTCTTGCCGCATCCGGAGGGCCCGAGCAGAGCTATCAATGCGCCCGTCTGCACGTCCAGATCGATGTCCTTGACCGCGGCGAATTCGCCGAATTGCTTGGTGATGCCGCGTAAAGCGATGCTCATGTATTTTCTCTCCGCGTCCGATCGCGCGCCTGACGAACCGCAGCTTTCAGCTCAGGCTGCCGCCATTCCAGAAAACTCTTGCCCGCCAAGGTCAGCAGTGCCAGCAAGGCAAGCAGCGATGCGACGGCGAATGCCGCCGTGTAGTTGTATTCGTTATACAGAATCTCGACGTGCAGGGGCATGGTGTTGGTGAGGCCCCGAATGTGCCCTGAGACCACCGAGACCGCGCCGAACTCGCCCATGGCTCGGGCGTTGCAGAGCAGTACGCCGTACATCAAACCCCAGCGGATGTTGGGCAGGGTGACACGCCAAAAGGTTTGCCAACCGGAAGCGCCGAGCGACCGCGCCGTTTCTTCATCGTCCTTGCCCTGCGCCTGCATCACCGGAATGAGCTCGCGGGCAATGAACGGAAACGTGACGAAGATAGTGGCAAGCACGATGCCCGGCACCGCGAATACCACGCGGATGTGATGCACGCGCAAATGACCGCCGAACCAGCCGTGGGCACCGAAGAGCAGGATGAACATGAGCCCGGCGATGACGGGCGATACCGCAAAGGGTAAATCGATGAGCGTGGTCAGCGTGCTCTTGCCGCGAAATTCGAATTTGGCGATCGCCCACGCGGCGCTCACGCCGAATACCAGATTGCAGGGAACCGCGATGGCCGCGACGAGGAGCGTGAGTTTGATCGCGGCCCATGCCATGGGATCGGAAATGGCGGTGAAGTATGCGCCGACGCCTCTCGTCAACGCCTGGACGAAGACCACGAACAGCGGCAGCACCAGAAACACGCCCAGGAACAGCAGTGCCGCCGCAATCAACAGCAGCTGGCCGAAACCAGGGCGCCGCCCCGCTGACATCCCCTCAGCGACCGCCATGACGCGACAGGGCCCAGTGTTGTAGCGCGTTGATGCCGAGCATGAGCGCGAACGATAAGACCAGCATCACTACGGCGATGGCCGTTGCACCCGCGTAATCGTACTGCTCCAATTTACTGACGATCAGCAGCGGCGCGATCTCGGATTTCATCGGCATATTTCCCGCGATGAAAATCACCGAACCATATTCGCCGACGGCGCGTGCAAAGCTGAGCGCAAACCCAGTGAGCAGGGCCGGCCAGAGCGCGGGCAGCAGCACACGCGCAAACGCTTGCGCACCCGAGGCGCCGAGCGTGGCGGCAGCTTGCTCCACCTCCCGATCCAGATCTTCGAGCACCGGCTGCAAAGTCCGCACCACGAACGGCAAGCCGATGAACGTCAGTGCCACGACGATTCCCAGCGGCTTGAAAGCGACCTGGATGCCGAACGAGTCGAGCCAGGCCCCGAGCCAGCCGCGCGGCGAATACAGGGCCGTCAATGCAATCCCCGCCACCGCCGTGGGCAGCGCAAACGGTAGGTCGACGATGGCGTCGACGAGCCTCTTGAACGGGAAGGTATAACGGACCAGCACCCAGGCGACGACGAGACCGAAGATCGAGTTGATCAGGGCGGCGATGAGGGAAGCGCCGAAGCTCAGGCGCAGCGATGCGGTTACCCTCGGGGCCGTCACGACCTCCCAGAAATGCCCCCAACCCGATCCGAGGCTGCGAATGAACACGGCCGACAACGGAATCAGGACGAGCAGCGACAGGTACACCATGGTGTAACCGAGGGTGAGCCCAAAGCCGGGCAGCACCCGCCGCTGCCGCCGCGTGGAGTTGGTGAGTTCGAATGCCGCGACCGGCGCTGCCATGGATGTCCTGAAAATGGGAAGGGGCGCCATCACCTCGGGCGCCACCGCCGGCTCTGCCGCCGGACGCCGTTCTGAAGCGTTCTTCAGGACGACTCGCAATTACCGACCGTAGATCCTATCGAAGGTACCATGATCCGCGAAGTGAGTGGCCTGGGCACGCGTCCAGCCTCCGAATACGGCATCGATGGTAACCAACTGCGGAATATTTGCGAACTGCGTTTCGTACTTTGCCGCCACCTCCGGATCACGCGGCCGGTAGAAATGCTTCGCTGCAATTTCCTGGCCTTGCTTGGAATAGAGATATTTCAGATATTCCTCGGCGACCTTGCGGGTGCCGTGCTGATCGACGTTCTCGTCCACCACGCTGACAGGGGGTTCGGCCACGATGCTGATCGACGGCGCGACGATATCGAACTTGGCGGGGCCCGACTCCTTTACGGCCAGATAAGCCTCATTTTCCCAGGCGATCAACACATCGCCGATGCCCCGTTCGGCGAAGGTCACGGTTGCGCCGCGCGCGCCTGAATCCAGAACCGAGACGTTGTGGTACAGCTTCTTCACGAAAGCCTCCGCCGCCGCTTCGCCCCCGCCCGGCCGCTTCAGGGCCCAAGCCCATGCCGCCAGATAATTCCAGCGCGCCCCGCCGGAGGTTTTCGGGCTCGGCGTAATGACCGAAACGTCCGGCCGCGCAAGATCGCTCCAATCACGGATGTTCTTCGGGTTGCCCTTGCGCACCAGAAAGACGATCGTCGAGGTGTAGGGCGTGCTGTTGTTCGGCAATCGCGTCTGCCAGTTTACCGGGAGTAGGTTACCTTGGAGCGCCAGCGCATCGATGTCGTACGCGAGCGCCAATGTCACCACGTCGGCTTCGAGCCCATCGATCACCGAGCGCGCCTGTTTTCCCGATCCGCCGTGGCTCTGGTTGACGGTCAC
>DATMNF010000072.1:0-12514 GCA_035569355.1 Steroidobacteraceae bacterium | reverse complement strand
CAAAATGCGACGGTGGGAATTGCCGGTGTGACATATCATCGGAACCCCATTCGCCACCGGCTACATTCGAGGCACCATGACCGCGCCACCCCAACCCCGCCAATACCGCTATTACGATTTCGTGATGGCGGCCTATGTGTGCGTACTGCTCTGCTCCAACTTGATCGGGCCGGCGAAGGAAACCTCGATTGAAGTACCGCTGATCGGCAACGTCACCTTTCTTGCCGGCGTGCTGTTCTTCCCGATTTCCTACATTTTCGGTGACATATTGACCGAAGTGTATGGCTACGGACGCGATCGGCGCGTCGTGTGGGCGGGATTCGGCGCGCTGTTCTTCGCCTCCATCATGGCGGCCGTGGTGGTGCACTTGCCGCCATCTCCGGCGTCACGCGCCACCCAGTCGGCGGTGGAAACGGTTTTCGGCAATACGCCGCGAATCGTGGTGGCATCAATTACCGCATTCTTGTGCGGAACCTTCGTGAACAGCTACGTGCTCGCCAAGATGAAGATTTGGACCCGCGGGCGATGGCTCTGGACCCGTATCGTCGGCTCGACGGTGTGCGGCGAACTTGTGGATTCGGTGATTTTCTATTTGGTCGCCTTCTACGGGCGGATGCCGCAGCCGCAGCTCATCGTTCTGTTGTTCACTCAGTATGCGCTCAAGAGCGGCTGGGAAATCATCGCGGCACCGCTGACATATCGCGTCGTGGCTTTCCTCAAGAAGGCGGAGAACGAAGACTATTACGACACGGATACCAACTTCACTCCGTTCTCGCTGAAAGCTTAGGAGCCTGTCTGAGCATTGCACGCGGCCTTGCTCCCGGGATTCGTCGCGGCTTTGCCATCATTTGCCTCAAACTGGGCCGGGCGGTGCCCTAATGCGAGGCCTTAATAGCTCTCACGAGGCGGCGGTCGTCGCCTCTTGGCGAACGAACGTGAGGAGCTGTTATGAACACTGTATTTCCCAGGGCCATAGGGGCAATTGGGTTGTTGGGCATGAGCGCGGTGGCCTTGGCGGGCGAACCGAAGCCGGCGACGCCGCATGAGCCGGTCGGATTCGTGACGGGAGGCGTGATTGGAGCGTTTGCCGCCGGGCCGGTGGGTGCGGTCATCGGCGCAGGGCTTGGTACCTGGCTGGGCAACCGAGTGCACCGAGCCGGCGATGCCACCAAGGCGGAAGCGACCGTTGCTGCGTTGCAGACTACTGAATCCCAGTTACAAACGGAAAAATCTGCGCTGATTACCGAAAAGAGCGCGCTGATCGAGACCAATCGCGGCTTGAACGCGCGGCTCGATGATCTGACTCACAAAGTGGAAGCGGCGCAAGATGCCAAGCCTGACGGCAGCGAGGTTCTCGACGGGCTGCAGGGCGACGTGCTGTTTCGCACCGGAAGCGCCGAGATCACCCCGGAAATCGCGCATCAAATCCAGGTGCTGGCCCTGGCGGTAGCGAAATCTCCCGCACTCAAGGTCCGGGTGGACGGGTACGCGGATCCGCGCGGTACGGTGGATGCAAATCTGAAGCTCTCGGAGGATCGAGCCAACGCGGTGCGCGATTTGTTTCTGGCCGCCGGCATCGCCGACGAGGCGCTCGAGGTCAACGCCTACGGCAAAAGCCAGAGTGTCGCCGCCGATAGCGATGGCTACGCGCTCGAACGCCGGGTTCGTTTGACCCTGCAAGCCCAGGGCGGAGCGGCGGTCGCGCAGGTGGGTGCGAATCCGTGATTTGGCGAGAACAGGTGGGGTCTCGCGGCCCGGGGCGCCTCGAGCTCCGGGCCGCACTTGTTTCCGCCGGGCGCAGAAGCCTACGATAGCGAATGAGTGCGTACCCCAAGATCGTGGTCCTGGACCGATTGCAGACCGGAGAATCCGCCAATCCATCGCCCGAGAATATTCTCGCCGGAATTCCGCGCGCGCGCGCATCGAATCAGTACACGGAGTCCACTCATCAGTTCTTCTGCGGGATCTGGACCAGCACCGCCGGCAAATGGCGGGTGCGCTACACCGAGCACGAATTCTGCGTGATCATCGAGGGGCGCGTGCGCGTGGAATCGGTCAGCGGAGAGAAGCACGAGCTTCGCGCCGGCGATGCCTTCGTCGTACCCGCAGGGTTCGAGGGTATCTGGGAAGTCACCGAGCCATGCAAGAAGTGGTACTCGATATTCGAAGCTAAGAGTTAGGAGCAGGCCGCCGCAAGCTTCACGCCGTTTCGCGCAGCACTCCGCTCAAAGTTTCGACGATGCGTGCAATCTGCGCGGATTCGACGATCAGAGGCGGCGACACTGCGATCGTATCGCCGGTCTGGCGCACCATCACGCCGCGCTCGAAACACTTTAGGAACACTTCGAAGCCGCGCGTGCCGGGTTTACCCGCGCGCGGCTCCAGTTCCGCCGCGCCGATCAGCCCGTAGTTGCGCACGTCGAGCACATGCGGCAGACCGCGCAGCGAATGCATGGCATTCTCCCACTCGGACGCGAGTGATGCGGCGCGCGTCAGCAGCCCCTCCTTTGTATACACGTCGAGCGCCGCGAGCGCGGCGGCGCAAGCGACGGGATGCGCGGAGTAGGTGTAGCCGTGGAACAGCTCGATGACTTGCTCCGGCCCCTGCATGAACGCATCGTAGATCTTGCGTTGAGCGAATACTGCGCCCATCGGCACCGCGCCATTGGTCAGGCCCTTCGCCGTGGTCATGAGGTCCGGGGTCACGTCGAACGCCTGGCTCGCGAAGGGTTTGCCGACGCGGCCGAATCCCGTGATCACTTCGTCGAAGATCAATAAGATTTCGTGCTTGTCGCAGATCTCGCGCAAGCGCTTCAGATAGCCGATGGGAGGCAGGACTACTCCGGCGGATCCCGCGATCGGTTCGACGATGACCGCGGCGATAGTCGATGCGTCGTGCAGGGCAATCAGGCGCTCCAGTTCCTGGGCCAAATGGGCGCCCCACTGCGGTAGGCCGCGCGAGAACGCATTGTGTTCGATCGCCAAGGTGTGCGGGAGATGATCGACGCCGGGCAACATCGAGGAGCCGAAGAATTTTCGGTTGTTGACCATTCCGCCAACCGACATGCCGCCGAAACCCACTCCGTGGTAGCCCTTTTCCCGGCCTATGAGGCGGGTGCGCTGGCCGGCGCCGCGAGCGCGGTGATATGCGATCGCGATTTTCAGCGCCGTGTCGACGGACTCCGAGCCCGAGTTCGTGAAGAAAATGCGATCGAGGCCGGGGGGTGCAATCTTGGCCAGCCGATTCGCAAGCTCGAACGCGATGGGATGCCCCATCTGAAAGGCCGGGGCGTACTCCATGGCGCCGAGTTGCTTGGTCACCGCTTCGGTAATCTCACGCCTGCAATGACCGGCATTCACGCACCAGAGCCCCGCGACTCCGTCGAGGACTTCGCGGCCGTCGGGCGTCCAGTAGTACATCCCTTCGGCGCGCGCCAGCAAACGCGGATTTGCCTTGAAGTGTCGATTCGCCGTGAACGGCATCCAAAACGCGTCGAGTTCGCCGTTTGGGGGAGTGGGGGAGACCTGGGCGTTCATTGCGGGGATCCTTGAGAAATTTTTTACGTCGACCGGGAGATGATAAGGAAAATCGACATCCAGCTCAATTTTAGCTTATATGTTCGCCAAACTGTCTATTATAATAGACATATGAGCCTGGATGTCGGGACCCACTTGAAAGCCGTGCGGCAAATGTACGGGTTATCGCAGCGCGAATTGGCAAAGCGCGCCGGCGTGACCAACGGTCTGATTTCGTTGATCGAGCAGAACCGCGTCAGCCCTTCGGTGAGTTCGTTGAAAAAGGTGCTCGACGGTATTCCCATGGCGCTTGCCGATTTTTTCACGCTGGACCTCGGCGGCCAGCCCCAGGTGTTCTTCCCGCGCGAAGAACTGAGCGACATCGGCACCGGGAGCGTCGAGTTGTGGCTGGTCGGCAGCCGCCTGGCCAAACGTAGCATGTCGATCTTGCATGGGCGGTACGCCGCGAATGCAGACACGGGCGAGGAAATGTTGACGCACGCAGGCGAGGAGGGGGGCGTGATCGTCAAGGGGAAAATCGAACTCACCGTTGGCGGCGAGTCGCGGGTTCTCGGGCCCGGTGACGCCTATTATTTCAAGAGTTCCTTGCCGCACCGCTTCCGCAACGTCGGGCGCGATGAATGCGAGATCGTGAGCGCTAGTTCCCCGCCGACCTTTTAATCCGTCTCGCGGCCCGCATATCGGGAGCCAGTCCGAGTATTGCGGCCACGCGGAATGCTCTGACAGGCTCCAACCTTCAGGTAGCATAGTACTCATGAATATCGTAACGGTAGCGGCCACCCAAATGGCCTGCAGTTGGGATCGCGATGCGAATATCGCGCGCGCCGACAAGCTGATCCGCGAGGCGGCGAGCCGCGGCGCGCAGGTGATTCTGATCCAAGAATTGTTCGAGACGCCGTACTTTTGCAAGGACCACTCGGCGCGGCACCTTGAACTGGCCAAGCCCTTGGATGCGCATCCCGCGGTCGAGCATTTTCGTTCCGCGGCACGCGACCTCGGGGTGGTGTTGCCGATCAGCGTCTTCGAACGCGCCAACAACGCCTTCTACAATTCCGTGGCCGTCATCGATGCCGACGGGTCGGTCGTCGGCACCTACCGCAAGTCGCACATTCCGGAGGGGCCGGGTTACCACGAGAAGTTCTACTTCTCGCCGGGCGATACCGGCTTCAAGGTGTTCGACACCCGCTATGCGAGGCTGGGAGTCGCGATCTGCTGGGATCAGTGGTTTCCGGAGGCGGCACGCTCCATGGCGTTGATGGGTGCCGACATGCTGCTTTATCCGACGGCCATCGGCTCAGAGCCGCAGGATCCCAGCATCGACTCGAGCGGCCATTGGCAGCGAACGATGCAAGGTCATGCCGCGGCCAACATCATGCCCGTGGTGGCCTCGAATCGCATCGGCACGGAGCAGGGCGAAAAGTACACCATGACGTTTTACGGCTCCTCGTTCATCGCCTCGCCGACCGGTGAAAAAGTCGCTGAAGCGGATCGGGTGACCGAGATGGTGCTGACCGCCGACTTCGACTTGGACGAGGTACGCCGCTACCGTCAATCCTGGGGCGTGTTCCGCGATCGCCGGCCCGATCTCTACCACCCCCTGTTGTCGCTTGATGGTCGCGGCTGAGGATCTTCCCCAGGACCTTGTCTTCGTCGACTTGGAGACGACGGGCGGAAGCGCGACGTACGACCGTATCATCGAGGTTGGCCTCGTTCGCCTGAAGAACGGCGAGCTCGTCGAGGAATGGAGTTCGCTCGTGAACCCGGAATGCCGCATTTCCGCGTACATCGAGGCCTTTACCGGGATCGGCAACGAGATGGTCGCGGAAGCGCCACGCTTTGCCGAGATCGCGCCCATCGTGCGGCAGAAGCTCGAGGGGGCGGTATTCGTGGCGCATAACGCGCGTTTCGACTACTCGTTTCTGCGCAGCGAATTCCTCAGGTCGCATGTGGACTTCTGCGCGAAGGTTCTGTGCACCGTGAAGCTTTCGCGGCGTTTGTTTCCCGAACACGCACGGCACAATTTGGATTCGGTTATGCAGCGGCACGGACTTGCCTGCGGCGCAAGGCATCGCGCCTTGGGCGACGCGCGCGTGCTCCACGATTTCTGGTCCAAGCTGCGCGGCGAAGTGGCCGAACCCAAACTCACCGCGGCGGTGCTCGCCGTGCTTGGCGCGCACAAGTTGCCTGCGCATCTGCCGCCTGGTCTGGCCGAAGATTTGCCCGAAGGGCCGGGCGTGTATAGATTCTTCGGCGAAGACGACCAACTGCTGTACGTCGGCAAGAGCAATTCGCTGCGGACCCGCGTGTGCAGCCATTTCGCCGCTCAAGACGCCCAATCTTTGGATCGGCGGCTGGCGGATCAAGTGCGGCGGGTTGACTGGGTGGAAACGGCCGGGGAGCTCGGCGCGATGCTCCGGGAAGCCGAGTGGATCAAGACGCAGCGGCCGTTGTTCAACCGGCGGGCCAAGAGCAGCACGGACTCCTACACCTTGCGCACCGCCTCATCGCGGCCAGAGGACGGTTCGGCGCGCCTTGATGGTTTGGCGCGCCCTGATGGTTCGGCGTGTCCGGACGGTGCGCCATGCCCCGTCGAGGCGGTGGCCATTGCCGGCGTGAATCTTGCGGATCTCACGGAGTGCTTCGGCGTGTTTCATTCCGAGAAGGATGCCCGCAAGGCCCTCGGCGACATTGCCCGGGCGAAACAGCTGTGTCTCAAGGTTTTGAAACTCGAGGACGCCGCGGGGTCGTGCTCTGCACACGGCGCCGGCAAGTGCAAGGGCGCCTGCGTAGGCAAGGAACCGCTCATCCTGCACAACATGCGGCTGCAGCTCGCGTTGTCGCCGTTGAAATTGAAAACGTGGCCGTTTCCGGGACGAATTGCGCTGCGTGAGCGCGGCCCGCATGGCCTGCCGGAGTGGGTGCAGCGCACCGAGGTGCACATCGTCGATCAATGGGCGTATCTCGGTACGGCGCGCACCGAGGAGGAACTCGCGGCACTCGGCACGAGAGGCTCGAGCAGTGCGTTCGACGTCGACGTCTACAAGATCCTGTTGCGCTATTTCGCCAGAAATCCGAACGTCGATTGGCTCGATATGCGCGGCCGCACCATGTGCACGTGAACGACAATGTGCGTTATTGGATTGCGACGGCGCCGGTGGGCGCGGCGTCGGTTCTGGCCGAGGAACTCGCGCAATTCGGCGGCCGCGAAATTCGCGAGCGCAGCCACGATGTGAAGTTTCAGGGCACCCTCGAGGTGGGCTACCGGGCTTGCCTGTGGTCCCGCACCGCGACTCGCGTGCTGTTGAGTCTGGGTTCGATCGACGCCGGGAGTTCGAAGGGCGTGTACGAAGCCGTCAAGCGCATCGACTGGCGCCTCCATCTTGACCCAAGTGCGACGCTCGCCTGCGATTGCAGCGGCGGCAATGAGTCGATCCGGCACACGATCTACGGCTCGCAGCTGCTCAAGGACGCCGTCTGCGACAGCCTGCGCGAGACATCGGGCCAACGGCCGAACATCAAGCCCGAGCGCCCCGACGTGTTGCTGCATTTGCACGTCGAAGGCCCCACGGCGCAGTTGGCGTTGGATTTCTCCGGCGAGAGCCTGCATCGGCGCGGCTATCGAGTAGAAGGCGGCGCCGCGCCGCTCAAGGAGAACGTCGCCGCCGCCGTGCTGTTGCGCGCCGGGTGGCCTGCCCTGAGCGAACGAGGCGGCATTCTGCTCGACCCCATGTGCGGTTCCGGTACCTTTCTCACCGAGGGTGCCTTGATCGCCGCCGATGCGGCGCCGGCCTACGACCGCGAGTATTTTGGTTTCCTGGGTTGGCGCGGCCACGACGCAGCGCTCTGGGAACAATTGCGCGCGGAAGCTCGCGCAAGACGCGCCGCGCGCGAGGTGCGCCGTAGCATTCTGGGATCGGACGTCGACCCGGGTGCGGTGCGCATGGCGATCGCCAATGGCGCGCAGGCAGGCGTCGCCGACTGGCTGCACGTAGAGAAGCGCTCACTCAGCGAGATTGGGCCTCCGAAGGGCGGTGTTGGCCTCGTCGTCACCAATCCACCCTACGGCGAACGCATCGGCGCCGAATCGGGGCTCCCGGCTCTTTATTCGACGCTGGGGCTTGTGTTGCGCGAGCGGTTCCGCGGCTGGCAGGCCGCGATTCTCACGGGCAATCCGCCGCTTGCCAGGAACCTCGGCATTTACGCCAAACGCACCCACCGCTTCTTCAACGGTGCCATCGAGTGCCGGCTGTTGCGTTTCGAGCTGAACGAGGCCAGCGAGCTGAAGCCGGCGGAGGTCACGCGCGCGGATTGGTCGAGCCGGCCCGGCGCAGAGATGTTTGCGAATCGATTGCGTAAGAATCTACAGCGGTTGAGCCCGTGGGCCGAACGCGAACGCATCGATTGCTTCCGCGTGTACGACGCAGACATGCCTGAATATGCGTTCGCGATCGACCTGTATGGCCCCGGCACGCGCCACGCATATGTTCAAGAATATGCGCCGCCCAAGACCGTCGATCAGGAAGGTGCCCGCGAGCGGCGCCGCGAGGCTCTGGCGGTGCTTCCCGACGTACTGGCGGTGCCGATTTCTCACGTCCACTCTCGAGTGCGCAAGCCTCAGAAGGGTGCCGGACAGTACGAGAAGCGGGGCGTCCGGGCCGAACGTCACGCCGTGCAGGAAGGCGGCCTCAAATTCTGGGTGAACTTCCGCGATTATTTGGATACCGGTCTCTTTCTCGACCACCGCATCGTGCGAGGTATGCTGCGCGGGTGGGCGAGAGGGGCCGATTTCCTGAATCTGTTTTGCTATACCGGCAGTGCCACGGTCTATGCGGCCGCGGGCGGCGCCCGCAGCAGCAGCAGCGTGGACTTGTCGAATACGTATTTGGACTGGGCGCACGAGAATCTGCTGCTGAACGGCTTCGACGGCCCCGAGCACGGGCTATACCGCGCCGACTGCCTGCAGTGGCTCGAAGAGCAGGAGGCCGGCGGTCCGCGGTTCGATTTGATCTTCGTCGATCCGCCGACTTTCTCGAATTCCAAACGCATGGAGGGCGTGCTGGACGTGCAGCGCGATCACGTGGGGATGATTCGCCGCTCGTTGAAGCTGTTGCGCCCGTCCGGCCGCCTGGTGTTCTCCACCAACTACACGCGTTTCAAGCTCGACGCGCCTGCGCTCGCCGATCTGGCCGTCGAGGATATCAGCGCCGCGACCATCCCCAAGGACTTCGAGCGGCATGCACGGATTCATCGCTGCTTCGTCATCCGGTTCAGTTGATGGCGGCAGCGTGCAAATGATTGGCAACCTACCTTAAGCATGCGGTAATCTGCGCGCCTTATGGAAATTTGCATCGCTCGAAGCGCATTGACGGCGGCCATGGTGGTGTGCGGCGGCCTCGCGATCGGGCCCGTTCTCGCCCAAGAGAAGGACCCCATCAATCCTCCGCCGACCGCGCAGGACTGGCAGGCGCTCGCGAAGCTCCCGGATTGGAGCGGAGTCTGGACTCCGGTGATCAGCGATCAAGTTGCCCAGGAGAAGACCAATCGTCCTCCCTGGGCCCCTGCGGTGGCTAAGCAGATCGATCGCATGTATGCGGAAGAGGACGCCGGCCGCCCCTTTCCTATCATCGATCATTGCTTTCCGACGGGGATGCCGAGCTGGATGCTCATCACGCACAACGCCGTCGAAGTTCTGTTCACGCCCGGCCGCGTCACCATATTGGGCGAGGGCGACGGAAACCGGCTGCGCCGCATCTACACCGATGGCCGGCCGCATCCCGCGGATCCCGATCCGAGTTTTCACGGTCACTCGATCGGCCATTGGGAGAAGGACACGCTCGTCGTGGACACCGTCGCGGTCCTGCCGCAGGTCTATCTCGCGGTCAATGAGGCCGTGGGCGTGCCGAACAATGGCGACATGCACATCGTCGAGCACTTGCACTTGCAAGGCCCGGACACCCTGGCCGATGATCTGGAAATCACCGCCAACAAACTCTTGTCCAAGCCCTGGCACACCACGCGCAAATTCTACCGGCAACGCGCACGGAAGTACGATATTGCGGAAGGCGTATGCGCGCAGGGATCCTTCACCGAGGCCGTCGACGAGAAGGGCAATTCGATTTTTGCACCCGTCAAGTTTCACAATGGAGTTCCCGTGGGATCGGATTCGAAATGAAGCGTGCACATTCGCGGCGTTCCGCCGTCGTGGTGATGTTGGCGGTCATGGCCGGCGCCGCGGCGCCTGCGTGGGCGCACCATTCCTTCGCGATGTATGAGCCGACCAAGACGTTGACGCTCAAAGGGACGGTCAAGACGTTTCAATGGACGAATCCGCACTGCGTCATCTGGATCGTCGTGCAGCCGGAAGGCGGGGGTGCTCCCCAGGAGTGGTCGATCGAAACCACCAGCCCGGGAGTTTTGACCCGCGACGGATGGACTCGCCAGTCCATCAAACCCGGCGACCGCGTGAGCGTGACGTTCAGTCCGCTGCGCGACGGGTCGCGCGGCGGAGGCCTGAATTCAGTGACCTTGCTCGATACCGGCCAGAAGTTGGTTGCCGGCTTCGGCAAGGAAGAGCCGGGCCTGAAATAGCTTCCGGGGATGGCCCTCTACATCAGATCGCGTAGGCGGTAGTACATCATCGCCATCACCAGCGACGGTCGCCGCAACAGTCGGCCGCCGGGGAAGTCGCGATGTGGGATGCGCGCGAAGACATCGAAGCGTTCCGCGGTACCCGCGACCGCTTCGGCCACCAATTTGCCCGCGAGGCTGGTGAGCGACATGCCGTGACCCGAGAATCCTTGACAGTAGAACACGTTCGGTGCGAGTCGTCCGAAGTCGGGTGCACGATTCATGGTGATGTCGAGGTACCCGCCCCAGGCATAGGCCACTTTGACGTCGGCGAGCGTCGGGAATATCCGCAGCATGCGAGTGCGCATGGACTCTGCCAGTCGCGGCGGCTGCACGGCGCTATAACTGACGCGTCCGCCGAATAGCAGGCGGTGATCGGCGGATCGTCTGAAATAGTCCAGGATCCAGTTGATATCGGCAATTGCGGCATTGCTCGGCAATAGCGCGCTGATGCGTTCTTCGCCCACCGGCTCCGTGGCAATGATGTACGTGCCCACTCCCAAAATGCGCCGCGCCAGGGACGGTGCGACCGCGCCGATGTAGACATTCCCGCACAACACCAGATGCGTGCAGCGCACGCTCCCCTGTGCGGTGTGCACGGTGACTTCCGGGCCATCCTCATAATGCAGCACGTGGGAATTCTCAAAGACCTTGGCGCCGGCCGACTCGGCGGCCCGTGCCACGCCTTGAGTGAACTTGAGCGGATGCAGGTGGCCGCTGCGCGGGTCAATGAGCCCTCCAAGATAGCGCTCGCTGCGTACGTGCGCCTGAAGCTCGTCGCGGTTCAATAGTCGCGCGGATGGGTAACCGCAATCTTCGTGCAATTCGCGGGCCCAGCCGTCGAGTTCCTCGAGATGCCGCGGTTTGACTGCGACATGAACATGATTCGCGCGGTAGTCGCAGTCGATTGCGTACTCGTTAATCAGCGACTTCGTGAGATCCAGCGCCTCGATCGATAAATCGAACAAACGCCGCGCGTCATCGCGGCCGACTTCGGCGATGAGGGCCTTGTGACTCGCGGCGAGGCCAAAAATTATTTGGCCGCCGCTGCGCCCGGAAGCGCCATAGCCGACGGTCCGCGCCTCGAGCAGGACAACGCGGTAGCCGCGTTTGGCCAAGTGCAGCGCCGCAGAACACCCCGCAATGCCGCCGCCAAGTACCACGACGTCCGCCTGAAGGGAGCCGCGCAGGGTCTCGCGTTGCGTGCGCCCGGCTTCGACCAGGCTCGCGGAGGCCGCGATCGAGGCCGCGTAGTACGAGGAGGCGGGCGGGTAGGACAGGCGCAAGACGGCTCTCTTTTATCGATAGTGTTTAAAATATTGTGGCTATTGACAGAAATCAGGGCCTGTGAGCCTACGCAAGTTTTCGCGCACCGCGCAATGTTATTGCAGCGCACAAACCGACGCTAAGTCATGGAAATGCCTAAATCTTAGCCAATTCTGCCACCTCGAGCGGGACGAGTCACCGGTGGTGTGGTGTAATACAGTCGTTAAGGAAGCCCTATCGTCCATCTGGACGTTTAATATATTAAACATGTCTCGCTTAGCCGTAATCGGAATACCAGCCGATCGCAGGCTGTGTGGGAAACACTATTTCCACATGGCCGGCGAGAAGTACATCGAGGCTGTCGCTGCGGGCGCAAATGCGCTGCCGGTGCTCATACCCGCGCTCGGGTCCGAGATTGATTTGCCGACGCTTTTGCAGGCCTGCGACGGATTGTTGCTCACCGGGAGCGCATCGAATGTCGAACCACACCACTACGGAGGACCGGCGAGCGAGCCGGGAACGCTACATGATCCAAATCGGGATGCTACGACGCTTCCGCTGATTCCGCAGGCTATCGCCGCCGGCTTGCCGGTGCTGGCCATTTGCCGCGGATTTCAGGAAATGAACGTTGCCTTCGGCGGCACGCTGTACCCGCGGCTGCATGAGGTATCCGGGTTCCTCGATCACCGCGAGGACGAATCCACGGCGCTCGAGGTGCAATACGGCCCAGCTCACGAAGTCCTCCTGGAGCCTGGAGGGGCTTTGCGCAAGATCGCCGGACAGGATCGCTTGCAGGTCAATTCCCTGCATTGGCAGGGAATCAAAACGCTGGGGAAGGACTTGGCTGTCGAGGCGCGCGCACCGGACGGAGTGATCGAGGCGTTCCGGGTGAGCTCTGCGCCGAATTTCGCCCTGAGCGTGCAATGGCATCCGGAATGGCAGTTTGCAGAGAATCCATTTTCGCGCGCGCTATTTGCGGCGTTTGGAGAAGCCAGCAGGGCGCGCTCAGTTGAAAGGTGATTTATGGCCAGCACGATTCAGCAATTCCTCAAAGAACACGGTATCTCCGAAGTCGAGGCCATCA
>DATMNF010000071.1:0-7638 GCA_035569355.1 Steroidobacteraceae bacterium | reverse complement strand
TCGCCCTTCCCCGGGAAGAAAATGTCCGCGCATCGCTTCCGTGATTGAAGCCACTGAATGCGCCGGAATGCATGCCGGAAACCCCGCTGCCATGGGTGGCCCAAGTGGCGCCGGCACCGAAAGACGAGCCGCCATGAAAGGATCCACCGAGGGCTGCGTGATGATCGAAGCCCGCGCGCCCGCGGTCGAAGCCCCCGCGGCCGAAGCCGTTGTGATTGCCGAACTCCCTGCTGTGAGGGACGTACGGGTGATCGCCGTGAATCAAATGGTGCCCATGCCAATCGGTTCCCCAGTGGTGCCACCCCCAGCCGAAGCCGCCGAAAAATCCGATACCGATCCCCACGCCGAACCCGATCCCCGGCCCGTCGAAGTAGAAACCCGGTACGCCGATCCACCCGGGGTAGAACGCGAGCGGATCACCGTAGACCACCCATGGATCGTATTCCGGCACGTAAACGATCTGCGGATCCGCCGGTTCGATATCGATCACATTTCCTTGGGTCGTGACGGATTCCTGCGCCGTGCTCTTCAAGTTCCCGGCCTGCTGGGCTCGTTGACGCATCACCTGAATGGCGTCGAGGACGTTCTGCTGCCCGTTCACGTATGCCTCGCCGAGCGACGAGGTCCAGGACAAATTCTTATCCATCATTCCGAGCAGCCCAGGAAACTGCGCGAGAGCTTTTACGCTCGGATCCCATGACTGTGCATCGACCTCCTTGGCGAGTGCATCTCCTTTGAGTTCTGGATGTTGTTGGAGCCATCGGTCGGCCTCCACGATTTGCGTGGGAGAGGTCGCCGCTGCCAGGACTTGCGCAACCAAGGCATCCGGGTACAGCGCAATCGGCGCCACCAGCTGCTCCAGGTCTTCAGTCGGCTGCTGCGGCACTGAAGCGGGCAGCGGCGCCGCCGCCGCCGGCGGTTGTGCTTGGACCACCTCGGTGGCACATCCTTGCAGGTACCCCAGTACCAGCGAACTGGACACCAGGAACATCAATATTCGTCTCGACCGCTTCATCGCTTCACTCCTTCGTGGAGAGGACACGGCGGTAGGGAGATACCGCCGAACTACGAGCGATGTTGGTGTTCCAGGGTTGCGCGCTGATTTCGTCCGAGAACGGCGGCGCTACATTTGTAATGAAAATCGAGGCAATCGGGCGCTTGGCCTGCCTACCACATGCCGCCGAGAGCTACGGTGATCGCCTCGCCGTTTACCGCCCCGGCGGCGTCGCTGCACAGGAACGCGATCACTTGCGCGACCTCGCGCGGCTCCAGCACGCGGTTCTGCGGGTAGATGGCGGCGCGCTCGCGCCATACCTGCTCAGCGCTGATGCCGCGCCGTTCGGCCTCCGTCTTCGCCGAGCGCTCGGCCATTGCCGTTCGCACCCAGCCAGGCAGCACCGCATTGGATGTGACGCCGAATGGCCCGGCGTCCTGGGCGACCGCGCGCGCGAGTCCGATGACGCCATGCTTGGAGGCGGTGTACGCGCTTCCTGAGCGTTCGGCTTTCTCGCCGGCGGTCGAACTGGTGAATACGAGGCGGCCAAACCCGCGCTTGCACATGCCGCCTACCGTCAGCCGCGCGAGCTCGAACGGACCGTCGAGGTTGATGCGCATCGTCTCGCGCCAGACCTCAGGATCCTGCTCCCACACGAGCCGCTCGTGAGCCGAACCGATGCCATGGTTCACGACCAGAAGGTCAATCGGCCCCAGTCGCCGTTCGGTCTCGGCAACGGCCAGGGCGCAGCCCTCGCGGCTGCCGAGGTCGGCCATGACGAACTCGAGGCCAACGGCTTCCAGTTCAGCCGCGCTGCGCGACACCACCATTACGCGCGCTCCCGCTGCCGCAAGCAGCAGCGCCGCCTCGCGCCCGATCCCCCTGCCGCCGCCCGTTACCAACGCCACACGCCCGTTCATCCGTCAGCTCCCGTGTTCATGTTTCATGGAATCCTCCCACGCTGGCCTGGCGCGTGCAATCAATGACCCAGAGCGCGGGCGAGCGACTCGGCGAGATCTGCGCGTTGAAGCGGTTTATGCAACACCTCTCTTACGCCGATGGCGGCCGCGCGATTCGCCAGGGCTGCGCCCCCGTGCCCGCTCATGACGATGATGGGAACATCGGGCCTCAGGAGTCGGATCTCGCGCGCAAGCTCAGTGCCCACGAGCCCCGGCATGGCCTCATCGGTAAGAACAAGATCGAAGCGCTCCGGTTTCGCGCGAAAGGCCTGCAGCGCTGCGCCGCTTGAATCGAATCCCACAGGCTCGTAGCCGAGCCCGGCAAGCATTTCTTCCGAGAGCGCAACCAGCGCCGGTTCGTCATCGACGATCATCACCGTTTCACCGCGTCCGCGCGGGAGCTCGCGCACTGACTCGACGGCGGGCTTTCCGGCTTCCGTCGCGACCGGTAGCCAGATCCCAAAGTCAGTGCCCTTCCCAATCGCCGATTTGACATCGATTGCGCCGCCGAGATCAGCCACGATCCCATGAACGAGCGATAGGCCGAGCCCCGTACCTTTGCCCACGCCTTTTGTGGTGAAGAACGGATCGAATATGCGCTCGACCGCCTCCGGCGGAATACCAGCACCGCTATCTCTAACTACGAGGCGTATGTAGCGTCCGGGGGACAGAGTGCCGCGCGACACCGATTGCGCCTCGGTTAAGTCGACGCGATCGAGGAGTACCTTGAGTATGCCGCCGTGTTCCATGGCATGCACCGCATTGGTACACAGATTCATGACGACCTGATGCAAGTGGGTCGAATCGCCGATGAGCGCAGCGTCACCTGCGATGAGGGTTTTCTCCAGCCGTATGTTGGAAGGCAGCGAGGCGGCGATGAGTTCCAGAGTTTCCTCGACGACCGACTGGATATGTACGTGAGCGCGTTCACCGAGACCGCTGCGGCTGAACCCGAGAATGCGATCGACGAGCACCTTGGCGCGCCCGGCCGCGTGCATCACGTTATCAATGTAACGCCGCAAAGGCGTGTCTGGAGCTGACTCTTGTTGCGCAAGCTCACCGTAACCCAAGATCGCGCCCAGTATATTGTTGAAATCATGGGCGATGCCGCCTGCCAAGGTGCCCATCGCCTCCATCTTCTGCGACTGGCGCAATTGTGCCTCGAGTTGTTCTCGGTCCGATTGCGCCTGCTTTTGGGCCGTTATGTCTATGGCCGATCCAACGAAGCGGTATGCCCTGCCCGACTCGTCCCTGAGACAACGGCCCCTGGCAAGCAGCCAACGCCAGCCGTCGTTGCGCACGCGATATTCACATTCGAAACTCGATGTGCGGCCCTCGAGATGATCCTGGATGGTAGCCTCGAGGCGCGCCCGGTCATCCGGGTGGATCTCGATTTGCGTAAGCCACGCGGCTCGGGTGGTCGTTACGTGCTCTGTTCCGTGTCCTTCGAGCATTGCCATTTTTGACGACAGGAACAGCCTATCGGTCGCAAGATCCCAATCCCAATGTCCCTCGTTGGCGCCCTCCATCGCCAGCGCATAACGCTCTTCACTCGCGCGCAGGGCACCTTCACCCGCTTCAATACGACGAAGCTGGCGCCACAGCAGCCCAATCCCGATAAAGCCCAAAAGCGCGACCACGGCGCTGCGCGCTGCCAGTCGCATGGCTTCATCGCGCCACGAATGCAAGGCAACCGCCTCCTCGCGAGTGACGGCGAGCACGAGCGGAGTGTCCCGGACGCGCGCCACTGCAATAAAGTCCCGCTTGCCGTCGATCGGATTCGTAAGTCGGGTTGCCGACGCGCTCGGTGCGGCGAGTTCCGGAAGTCTCTTCTCCATCGCCGCGGAATCGGGCGGATCGCGCATGAGCAATTGGCCGTTGTCGCGCAGAAGCTGCACGGCGCCACCGTTCCCGAGCGAAACCGCAGCGTAGAATTGCGCGAGATCCTCGAGGTTGACGACAGCTGCCACGACGCCGCCGAACGCCCCGCTTTCGTCGTCCAACCGCCGCGACAGGATGATTCCTGGGCGTCCGTCGGAGCGGGTAATGAGCGGCTCGCTCATGAACAACCCCCTCGCCGTCCCGTCGCGCTGGGCAAGGAAGTACGAACGGTCCGACACGTCGAGATTGGGGGCTGGGGTTCCGTTCGAGCGGTGCCTCTGGATGCCTTGGGCATCGGTGATCGAGATCAAGCGCACTTGCCTGACTCCCGCCGAGCGATTTGCGAGGACTTCATCGAGGCGCTCGGGCGTCAGTTTTTTGCTATCGCTTTGATACCAACGCGCAGTATCGCTCAGCAACAGGTCTATGCCCTGAAACGTCCAGGCGGTTTGCTCGGCAAGCGCCGTTGCCACATTGATGATTTCTCGATTGGTGGCCGCGAGCGCATTGTTATAGGCACGCCACGCGTCGTACGCCGATGATCCGGCGAATCCGACCACCACCAGCACGCCGAGGATAGCGATCCGCAGGCGCAGCCGGTTGAATCGCGGCGGACCGGCCGGTTGCATGATCGGGTCGGTATCTTCGGGCATTCGTCGCGTACCTACTCAAGCGGCAGCATCGATGATAGCGCGTACCGCCGCCAACAGCGCATCGCGGCTCAGCGGCTTCGCAATGACCTGGGCGACGCCAAGGCTCTGGGCAGTGGTGCCGGCGGTCGAGAGATCGGCGCGAAATTGAGCCGAGATTGCAATGATCGGCGTACCCGGGTGGGCAGCGCGAATCTCGTCGGCCACGCGCGCGCCCGCATGTTTGGGCATACCGATGTTCACGATGACAAGGTCGGCGTCACACCGAGGCGGCGGCCCGCACGGCGCGACGGCGCAGACGCGATAACCGGCAGCGGTGAGCCACTCCTGAAGGAGCCCGCGCATTAGATCATCTGCTTCGTATATCACGATCGAGGACATGGGCTGCAGCATCTCAGGGAAAAAACACACGCCCATGTCGAGGTATGGCCCCCAATCTTTCATTTGAAATAAAGATGGCTCGGGGCGTGGAACTCCGCGCAGATGACGACATCTCACGGATGTGCAGGCTGCTTTGATTTTCGGTTACAACGGAAACGGAATGCGTTCGCGTAAATTTCAATGGTAACGGCAGCGACATTTCAGTCCGCGCGCGGTGCTGTTAGTTTCGACACATGGTTATCGTGCGTTCCCATTCTACGGAGGCTGAGCAGTGCTTTTTTCCCGTCGGTTCAAATACCTAGTATCGGCGATGGGCGTGCTCGCCGCCCTGTGTGCAGCCAGCACACAGGCATCGGCGCAGTCCCCTGCCGCGGCACCACAGCCCAGCGGCGCGGCGTGTCCGCAGAGCGACAGCGGGCTGACACTACCGGCCGGTTTTTGCGCGACGATTTTCGCCGACGGCATCGGCCACGCGCGCCACTTGGTCGTCGCACCCGATGGAGTTGTTTACGTCAACACTTGGTCCGGCCGTTATTACGGCAACGACACGCCGCACGCGGGCGGATTCTTAGTCGCTCTCAAAGACAACACCGGCGCGGGGAAGGCGGACTTCAATCAGCGCTTCGGTGAGACCGTGCAGAGCGGGGGCGCCGGCGGAACGGGGATCGGCCTCTACAAGGACGGCTTGTTCGCCGAAATCAACGACAAGATCGTGCGTTATGCGTTTCTTGCGGGCGCGCTCGTTCCTCGCGGTCCCGCAGTCCCAATCGTCTCCGGGTTGCCGCTCGGCGGCGATCACCCCATGCATCCCTTCATAATCGACAACGCCGGGTTCCTATACATCGACGTCGCCACGGCAACCAATGCCTGCCAGGCGCGAAATCGCACTCCGAAATCACCGGGCATCGACCCGTGTAAAGAGCTCGAGACGCGCGGCGGCATCTGGCGGTATGACGCGAACAAGACGAACCAGAAATACTCGCCGGCAGACCGCTTCGCCACCGGAATACGCAATGCGGAGGGCTTCGCGATCGACGCCGCCGGACACATGTTCGTCACGCAACACGGACGCGACCAACTGCATGCGAATTGGCCGGCTCTGTACAAGCCCGAGGAGGAAGCGACGCAACCGGCCGAAGAATTGCTGCTCTTGAGACAGGGCGGCGACTACGGCTGGCCGCAGTGCTACTACGACGGCGTTCAGGGCAAACTGGTTCTCGCTCCAGAGTATGGCGGCGACGGCGGCAAGAAGGTTGGGCCGTGTGCGGCCAAGGGCGCCCCCATCGCGGCGTTTCCGGCGCACTGGGCTCCGAACGCGATGGCGTTCTACGATGGGCAGCAATTCCCCGCGCACTACCGCAATGGTGTGTTCATCGCCTTTCACGGATCGTGGGATCGAGCACCCTATGCTCAAGGCGGCTATAACGTCGTGTTCCAATCCCTGGCGGGCGATCACGCGGCGGGGCAGTGCGAGATATTTGCCGACGGGTTTGCCGGGGCGGCGAAGTCGCCGGAACAGGCCCAGCATCGTCCATCCGGCGTGGCAATCGGACCCGACGGCTCGCTCTTCGTTTCCGATGATGTGCGCGGGCGGATTTATCGCATCGTCTATCGGGGCGGCTCAGGCGCTGGAGGCGGTGCTCCCAAGTACACGGCGTGTCCCAGTGAATCAACTCCCGCCGGCAGCGTCGGCGCGGAAGACGCGAAACCTCCGGAAGGCACTCACCCCGATGCCGGCGCTGCTGCCGAGGCGGCGGGCCTTCCCGTACCGGCCGGCGCGACCAAGGAGATGATTGCGCTAGGCGAACGCATCTACCACGGTCAAGTCGGCGCAGCGACCTGCGTGGGTTGCCACGGCACGAACGCGAACGGGACCCCGCTGGGCCCGGATCTCACCGACTCCCACTGGTTGTGGAGCGATGGCGGCTACGCGGCGATCGCGAAAACCATCACCTCCGGCGTGCCGCAGCCCAAGCAGTATCGCGCCCCCATGCCGCCCTTCGGCGGCGCGGAGCTGTCCCACGATCAGGTATCGGCGGTGGCAGCGTACATCTGGGGCTTGAGCCACCGGTGAAAGCATCCCCATGAAGACGCATACTGGGTTTTTTGCAGCGGCAGCGATGCTGTCCGTTAGCGCATTTGCACAGCATGGTGGTGGGCACGGCGCCTATGAGCATGTCATGTACATGGGAGACTAGCTCGACCGCACCCGGTGCCAGCGCACGATGGGCCGGACGGGTGCTCGGGGCGCAGCGCCGGCGAATCAGGTCTTGCGCCCCGCCCGGTCCTACCGATTACCGCCCTGTTCGATCGAAAGATTGTCGATCACGCGCCTGCCGCCGGCAGCGCTCCTCGCGATCCGGATCGCATCTCGTAAATCCCAATCGCTGCTGACGAACCCGCGCAACACCACGGCGCCATTTTCGACCGATACCGTGACATGTTCGTCGTAGAAATACGGGTCTGAGTGCAATGCATCCTTTACGCGCTTCCTCAACTGCTCATCTGCGATTGGGCCTGCGCTTACCGGCTGGCTCAATGAGGCCGCCTCCGGGTTCTGCGCGTCCAGGTTCTGCGCACCCGCCTGCGTGGCGAAACCAACAAGCCCAAAGACGGCTGACCCAAGAAAAGCGGAATTGAGCAATACTGACTTTCTGCGAGAAATCTTCATGGTTCGCTCCTATGAATTGACAAAATTAAAGATGGTGCAGGTGAATGAAGCTGCGCGAACGTCGTTTCGCGGGCATTGCCGCGCGCGTTTCACCTGAAATGT
>DATMNF010000070.1:0-24392 GCA_035569355.1 Steroidobacteraceae bacterium | reverse complement strand
AAGTCGGTGCGCGCGGCCATCGATGATGCGGACAAATTGGGCGACGCGGATACCGCGGATCTTTTCACCGGAATTTCGCGGGAAGTAGACAAGTACCTCTGGTTCCTCGAGGCCCATCTGCAGGACAAGGCCTGATGGCCGACCCCTCCATGAACGACCCGCACGAGCCCGGCCTCGATTCGGCCCTCGCCACGCTGCGCGGATTGCTGACGACGGGGGAAACCCTGGAGGCCTGGGCGGTGCAGCATCGTTTGTTTGCGATGACTCACCGCCGCGCCTGCATCGCAGCGACCAGCGGGCGCTTTATTTCGCTCAATCGCCGCCTGCTCGGCGGTTACGACTCGGCCGACATTCGGTGGCAGGACCTCAAGGAAACCCGCATCAGCGCCGGGATCCTTGCCGCAGACCTCACTTTGGTGGCCCAAACCAGCTCGGACCTGAACATCGGCTCCGAAGTCAATCGCGTATGGACGTTCACGGGTCTGCGCAAGGGGCAGGCGCAAGCGTTATACCGAATTTGCCAGCAGCACGACCAGGTATGGCGCGAGAAACGGCGTATCCGCGAGCTCGAGGAATTGCGCGCTAAATCCGGCGGGGTGCAAATCGGCAACTCTCAACCCCCCTATTCGGGCGCTGAGGGCGCGAGCGCGGAATCCGAGCCGGCTCGACGCCTGCGGCAGGCGCGCGAAATGCTCGACGCCAAGCTCATCAGCGACTCGGAATTCGAGTCGATCAAAGCCAAGATCGTTTCAGGTCTGTAGGCGCTGCGGCTCTCGGCTCACCCCAAGAGATAGGCAAAGTAGCTGTTGCGCAATCGATTGAGCGGATCGGTGCGCTGGCGCAGTGCCCGAAACAGCTTGACGCGTTCGCCGAAAGGCCTCGCCACGTGTTCGGGCTGCAAGGCGCGCGTCTGATTGAAGGTGGGGGTACCGTTCAAGCTAGATGCGAAGTCATTGAAATCGATCAAGAAATCGTCCCAGCCGGTATCGCCCGTGGACGATGGCTCCAGCGTGAACATGGGCCCGGAGTAGCTGACGCTGAACAGGGAACCCTTGTCCTGATGCAGCCGGCTCGCGCCGCTGACGACGTTGCAGCGATAACGATGCTGCTTGTAATAGGACTTGCAGAACGAAAAGTATTGCGACAGCACCTTCGGGTAATCGGCCTGAGGAAACGCCCATAGGCTGTAGGTGTGGCGCGCCTTCCATGCTTCCAACGGCAGGTCGCGCATCCACTCGTGCGCATACATGACGACTCCCCGGGTGCTCCCGCGCAGCGCCCTCTGCATGCCGGAGAGCATCGCGGCCCGCAGGCCCGGCGCGGCGAGTACGCTGCCGACCGTCGAGCCGAATGCCGGCAGTACGTTGCGCATCACCGATTTGCGAATTTGCCAAATCCCGGAGCGGCTCAAGGAAGCTGATTCGTCCAGCGTGCGACGCTCGACCGTGATTCGATCATTGAAGGGCGAGATGTGCAGCCGCACCGCGCCCGGCGCATTGACGATGGATGAGAATCGGCCGACGAATTCCCGCAGAGAGAGCACCTGGTAGTCGATCTTGACCGGCGTCAATGGCCGTACCCGAAGCACGACTTCGTGCACCACGCCCAGCAAGCCATAGCTCGAGCGCAGCACGCGCATGAGGTCGCGCTCCCGTTCCGTCACGATCATTTGCTTGCCCTGCGGCGTGATCAGCTTCAGTTCCGTGACAAGGGAAGAGAGCTGCGCGGTGCCTGCGGCGTGCGAGGCTTGCGGCAGGGTCGTGACCGCGAGCGCGCCGAGGGAAATCAAGCCCATTTCGGGGGTCAGAGGCAGCTCCAGACCACGCTCCGCGAGCGCGTGTACCAAGGTGCCCACGCGTACGCCTGCCTGTGCCCGCACAAAGTTCTCGCCGAATTCAATGATCTTATCCAGAGCGGCCGTATCGACCGTGGTGCCGCCGTCGCCGCCCACGCAGCGCGTCTGTGAATAGTCGGCACCGACCATTCGAATGGGAGTCGGGTAGCTCTTGGTTTTGGAGAGTACCGTCGGAAGATCTTCGAAGCGCTTTAACTTGAGAATGAGCCGCGGCCGGCGATAAATGCCCGATGAATCCGCGCTGGACGTACGAGTGACTCTAGTTACCATATGCTTCCCCCCGGAAGACTAAACCCAAGCTCTAGCGCCTACTGTCGGGGGTTGCAAAACCTGACGGCCTTGCGGTGCGTGTATTTGCACCTGAAGATACTGGCGACCCCGCTATCGTCAGGCTTCTCCAAGAAGCCCATTAGACCGGTGGTTTTGCGTCCCCACCTTTCGGCGGGTTTGCCCTTGAACAGTCCCGATACTATGCGATGGAAGCGGCGCGGATGTAAAGGGTTTTTTTGTGCCTAACCCATCAAAAGCAGGGTTTCGGCGTGCTCGACGGCCTCCGGGGTGCCGCACACCACCACGACGTCCCCTTCCTTGAAAAGGGTGTCCGCGGCCGGATCGCGGCCTACGATTCCGTCGCGCCGCACCGCGCTGACCCCCGCCTTCGAGCCCCGGGCGGCCAGATCAGCGATACTGCGGCCCACCGCCCAGGCGTGCGGCGGCAGGATGACGCTGTGCAGTTCTTCGCGAAAGGCGTGGCTGTCGTCCAGCGGTTCGGCGTCGGCGGCGGGAAAGTACTGACGCAACATGCTGTATCGAGTGCTGCGGATCTCGTTGACCGTCCGGATGACCCGCGGCACGGGCAGCTTCAGCAGCAGCAACAAGTGCGACAGCAGCATGAGGCTGGCCTCGAAGGTTTCCGGGACGACTTCCGTCGCTCCGGCCAGCTGCAATTGCTCGAGTTTGGTGTCGTCCTGGGTGCGGACCAGAATCGGAACGTCGGTGCGCAATTCGCGAACCGCTCGCAGGATGCGCAGTGCCACCTCCGGATTGGCGAAAGTGATCACGACGCAGCTTGCGTGCGCGACCCCGACGTTTTCCAAGACCTTGGTCTCGCCGGCGTCGCCGTAAATGACCGGATCGCCGGCCTGCCTGCCGACGCGAATGCGGTAGGCGTCCAATTCGAGTGCAATGTACTCGAAACCTGTCTGTTCGAGCACCCGCGCAATGTTCTGGCCGACCCGGCCAAAACCGCAAATGACGACGTGATCCCGTTCTGCGACCGCCAGGGTCGCCTGCGCTTCACGCATCGCTTCAGTGCGCGATGGGCCGGACTCGTGCAGCAGCGCGCGGGTAATGCGCCGGTTGTGCCGTATCAAGATGGGCGATAGAACCATGCTCAGAACGATCGCGGCGAGCAGTGGCTGCACGACGGCGGGGTCGAGCAATTCTCGCCTGAGCAGCAGCGTCAACAGCGCAAAACCGAACTCCCCTCCTTGGCTCACGACCACACCGGTGCGCAGTGATTTGAACCAACTCCCTGTCACAGGCTTTGTCGCAAAGGTTACGACCGCCGCCTTGAGCAGCAGCATGCCGAGCAAAATAGCCGCCACCAACGGAAAGTGCCGCACCAACAACCCGACATCGAGCAACATGCCGATGGTGATGAAAAAGAGACCGAGCAATGCCTCGCGATACGAACGGATGGTGGCCTCGACCTGGTGACGAAATTCGGTTTCCGCGAGCATCATGCCGGCGAGAAAGGCGCCGAGCGCGAGCGACAGGCCCACGGCATGAGTAGCCCACGCCGACGCCAGCACCGCGAGCAGCACGGCGAGCGAAAACAATTCCGGGGAGCGCACCGACGCGATGACGAGGAACAGCGGGCGCAGCAGCCATCGTCCGGCGGCGAGCACCATCAGCAGCGCGACCACGGCGATGCCGATGGCGCTCACTATGTGGGTAGCGTCGGCGGCCTGCCCGCCGCCGCTCAGCACCGAGACCAGCGCGAGAAATAGCGGGAAGCTCAAGTCCTGGAACAGGCAAATCGCGACCGCCAGCCGGCCATGCGTCCGATTGTTCTCCGACTGTTCGGTCAGTTGCGAAATGATGATGGCGGTCGATGACATGGCGATCGCGCCGCCGATCACTACGGCCACCGCGGGTACGACGCGGAACACCACGACGGCGCCCGCCGCCACGAGGCCGGTAGTGACCAAAACTTGCGCGCCGCCGATGCCGAGCACTTCCCCACGCATCGCCACCAAACGCGGCAGGGAGAATTCCAACCCCAGGGTAAACACCAGGAACACCACGCCGAAGTCGGCCAACAATTGCGTCGTCTCGTTGTCGACGGCCAAGGCGAAGGCGTGCGGGCCAAGAAGCATTCCGACCGCGAGGTAACCGAGAATCCCCGGGAGTTTGAGCTTGCGCACGCCGGCGACCACGCACACCGAGGCGCTGAGGAGGATCAGGATTTGCAACAACGGATCGGTATGATGCATCTCGTCCTCGAACTTCAGGTCAGCTGCGGCGAATTGCCTGCTAGCATATGGCGATGAGTCCAAGTATGACCATCCTCAAGCTCGAGGGAGCAGCCGAGGATTGGCATCTGCACCTTACCGGCGACTGGTCATTGGCTGCAATGGCGCAAATCGAGGCGCAGCTCAAAACGCTGCCAGACACGCTGCAGGGCACGCTGGTGTGCGATTGGTCGCAGGCCGAACGGCCTGGCATCGGCCCTGCGTGGGCATTGTTGATGCGCTTGGCGGGCTTGCGGAGCGCGCAACTCGACGTTCGCCACACGGGCAATCCGCCGCACTACTTGGATCTGCTGCAAAAGCTGAAGTCCGATGTGCACGCATTGGAGGCCGCGCCCCACCTCGAGCCGAGCTTGGAGCGGTCGGTGGAAAACCTGGGGCGATGGGCCGTCCTTCGAGGCGGCGAGGTGCGCGCAGTCATCGGCTTCTTCGGTCGGATCGTCACGGTGATCAACGAGGCGTTTTCTCGGCCGCGGGCCTTGCGGCTGCCGTCCCTGGTGCGGCATATCTATGAGACCGGCATCACGGCCATCCCCATCGTCTCGCTCATCGCCTTTCTGATCAGCGTGATCGTGGCGTACCTGGGGGCGCAGCAGCTGAATAGGTTCGGCGCCGACATTTTCGTCGTCGATCTGGTGACCATTTCGGTTCTGCGCGAGATGGGCGTGATGTTGACCGCCATAATCGTCGCCGGACGCTCAGGCAGCGCGTTTGCCGCGGAGATCGGGGTGATGCAGCTCAACGAGGAAACCGACGCGTTGCGAGCTATGGGCATGAACCCGGTCGAGCTCCTGGTGGTGCCCCGGGTGCTGGCACTCATCATCGCTCTGCCCATGCTGACTGTGATAGCGGATGCCATGGGGCTCGCGGGCGGTGGACTGCTGTCGCTGCTCAATTTGCACATACCCTTGCCGCAATTCATCAGTCGGCTGCGCGAATCGCTGTCGCCGACGACCTTTTGGTCGGGCGTGATCAAGGCGCCCGTATTCGCCGTGCTGATCGGCATGGTCGGCACCTACCGCGGCATGCAGGTGCGCGATTCCGCGCGCGAACTCGGACGCTTGACCACGGCCGCCGTCGTGGAGTCGATTTTTCTGGTCATTCTTGCCGATGCTTTCTTCGCGGTTCTGTTCGTGCAGATCGATTTCTGATGCCGGAATCCGCCGCAGTTCCCGTTATTCGCGTGCGCGGTCTGGTCAGCCGCTTCGGCGCGCAGGTGATTCACGACGCGCTTGACATGGATGTGCAGCCAAATGAGATCTTCGGCATCGTCGGCGGATCGGGAACCGGAAAGTCCGTTCTGCTGCGCACGATTCTGGGGTTGCGCGCACCCGACGCGGGCACCGTCGAGCTATATGGAAAGGATCTGCAGCAGCTTTCGGCCGCGGATCGCAGCGCGTTGGTGCGAAGCTACGGCGTGACGTTCCAGAACGGAGCGTTGATCAGCTCATTGACCATTGCACAGAACATACAACTGCCGCTGCGCGAATACTTTTCGGCTTCCGACAAGACGCTTCAGGAGCTCTCGGAACTGAATCTGGCCTTGGTGGGACTGGCACCGGAAACCGCGGACAAATATCCCTCGCAATTGTCCGGGGGCATGGTCAAACGTGCCGCGCTGGCGCGCGCGCTCAGCCTCGAACCCAAGCTCTTGCTTCTCGACGAGCCGACCGCCGGGCTCGATCCTATTTCCGCGGCGGCCTTCGATGAGCTACTGTTGTACCTTCATTCCCAATTGCGGCTCACTGTGGTCATGATCACCCACGACCTGGATACCCTGTTTCGAACCTGCACTCGGGCCGGTGTCATCGTCCACGGACATATGATCACCGACACCCTGGAAGGGCTGCTGCAGAATCAAGACCCATGGATTCACGCCTATTTTCACGGCCCGCGGGCGCGCGCCGCCGCCGGAACCGCCGGAGACGCGCATGGATAGGGACGCGAATTACGTCGCGGTCGGTGCATTCGTGCTCTTGGTCAGCGCCATGGCCTTGTCATTCGTGCTCTGGTACACGAATCAGCAGGACAAACGCATCTATCTGCGTTATGAAATCTACTTCCCGGGCACCGTGAGCGGACTTACCCCGGGAAGTCCCGTGCGCTACCTCGGCGTTGACGTAGGCAAAGTGTGGCGCATCCTCATCGATCCGCAGCAGCACAACCGCGTTCTGGTGCTCGCCGACATCGAAGCCACCGCCCCGATCGATGGGCGCACTCGGGCTTCCTTGAGTCTGCAGGGCGTCACCGGTTTGCTGTTCATCGATTTGAAACAGGATCGCAATGCCACCGTGCCCGGCGTGCTTGCGGATGGGTTGCACTATCCCGTCATTCGCTCCGCACCTTCGGATTTCGACGTGCTGTTGAGCAACTTGCCTGCATTGACCACGAACCTGGTGGAGGTGGCGGATCGAATCAATAGGGTTTTCAGCGACGACAACGTGCGCTCGCTGAAGATCACGCTCGAGAACGCGCGGCTCGCCAGCGAACAGCTGCCCGCTACGCTGCGCGAGATGCAGTCACTGATCACGGAGGTTCGCGGGACTGCGCAGGAGGTGGGGGGTGCCGCGGCCGAATTGCGGCAGATCGAGGTGCGCGTCGCGCCCGATTTCGAATCCGCAGTTGCCAACATTCGTCGACTTTCGGAGAACTTGGCGAACACCTCGCAGCGCTTGGAGGAGTTCGTGGCGGACAACGAGCCGGGTGTTTCGCGCTTCACGCATCAGAGCCTGCCTGAATTCGAGCAGCTGCTGCGCGAAAGCCGTCAGGCGGCACGCGATTTTCGCGACCTGTCACGGAGCCTGAAGCAAAACCCATCGCAGCTCATCTATGAACCGAACTACCGCGGTGTCGAGGTTTCGAGGTGAAACGTCCAGCCAGCCCGATCCTTGTGGTCTCCGTCATTTGCCTTGCAGCTTGTACGGGCTCGCTGTTCAAGAGCAAGGCCGCGCCGCCCACCGTTTATTTGCTGTCGGCTGGGCCGGCTCCGCCGGGGCCCAGTCAGCCGGCCTCAGAGACGCCGGGCAGCGAAATTCCAGCCGATCTGGCGGTCCTCAAACCTCGCCTATCCCCGGGGCTCGAATCGGATCGCATGGCCGTGCGGTATCCGGACCGGCGCCTGGACTATTTCGCCGAGACGCGCTGGAGCGGACCGCTGGGTGAAGTGTTGCAGGACCTCGCGGTGCAAGAATTCCACTCTCACGCCCGCCTACGCACCGTGAGCGGAGATGCGTCCGTATTCGCAAGCGCCTACTGGCTGGAAATCGAAGTCACGGACTTTCAAGCCGAATACGAGTCCGGGTCTACGCCGCCCACGGTGCACGTGCACCTGTTGGCTCGCATCGGTACTTCGGGCGACCGGAAAATCCTCGGTCAGATTGTGGCGAATGCTCAGCGGCAGGCCGGCGAGAACCGATTGACCTCGATCGTCGACGCCTTTGCGCACGCGGCGGACGCGGCGCTGGCGGAAGTCGTCGCTCATACCAGCGAGATCCTTGCCAAGGATTCAGAAGTTCGAAAGGACTTAGAAGCTCGAAAGGATTCAGAAGCTCGATAGTCCTGTGGCCTCTGCAAACCGATAACGCCAATAGGCCGCTGCCGATTCGTCCACGAAGCCCGCGTCGGCGGACGCACCCGACCAAATTCCGGCGAAATAGTCGGCTATGGCCCGCGCCGGTGCGGCGCGCGCCGGCATGCGCAATTCGACACTCGCTGCGAGGTTCAGATCCCCGAGATCGCGACGAGTGAAATTTGCCGTGCCCAAATTCACCCACACATCCTCGCGGTGCCGCATCATGAGGAGCGTGGGGTGCGACGCTCCTCGTTCGTCGGGATACCAGCGCAGCTCGATGTGCCCGCCGCCGTCGCGCAAAAGCTCGCCCGCCACGGTCTGATTCGGCATTGTGAACCGGGCCAACAGCACTTGCAGGCGTGCGCCGCGAGCAGCGGCGCTCAGGGCCGCCGTGATCAGCCGCCTGTCGCTCAATTTTTCGACGGCAACACTGATCTGATCCCCGCTGCCCGCCGCCGCCATGGCATCAAGCAGCGCGCCCTCGATGGCGCCTTCGGTGAGAAATCGCGCGTCTATCGAGCCGACACGGCCTGCGTCCGATGGCGGCCCGCGGGGCAGGCGATCGTCGTCCGTCGACCACGCTGCAACTTGCAACTCGTCCGCGATCATTGCCTGGGCCAAGGATCCTCGCAATACCAGGCTTGCTGCGGCGTCGGCGGGCGCGATGATGGCGGTCCACCCGCCGGAGCCATCGTCCGCAACCACGAGTTGCCGGCGGTCCGACTTGGAATTTTGCATCCGCGACCATGCCGGCAGCGAGACCTGTCCCGGAGTCTCATCGAACGGGTTGCTCCACCAGCTGAATGCCAGGCGCCATAGTCCCGAATACAGCGGATTGGAGTCGCGCAGGGAATCGAGCCGCACGCGCGCCACGATTACGCCGGCCCTTTCCAGCGAGATCAGGGTTTGTGAGGGAGTGCCGCCGAAGACCTCGTTGCCGGGGTCCGTCACCAGAACCATCTTGAGATTGGGCCGCAGGCGCTTTCTCGCCAATAAATGCCGCGCGAGTTCGGGGGTCACGGGAGATCGATCGAGCACGATCAAATGTTCCGCATGATCGATCGCGGATGTGTCCTGCGCGGAGGCATATTCGCGCCGAGTCGAAACGTATAGAAAATCAACGTCAGCTTCCGAGAGCCGGGAAACCTGCGAGACGACGTGGGTTCCCGCCGGCAGAGGCTTCGCTGAATTCCAGAAAGCCAGCGACAGCCAAGCGAGCAACAACACCAGAAGAATCATCTTCACGCAGCGCGTGAAGCTCGACCGGGCGGTGCCGACTGCGGGCGACTTTGCCGGCGACCCCGCTAGCGGCTTGGGTTCGGACATTCGATCTGTGCCTCCGCGGCCTCGATCGCCGTGCCAACCTCCATCCAGCGCGTCTCCAGGAAGGCTGCGTCTCGGGTCAAATCGGCGTGTTGAGCCTGCAACCCGCCATGCATGGGGTCATTGCAAAGCTCGGCTTCGACCCGCATCAGTTCCGCGCCGAGAGCCGTGATGCGCCGCTCGATCTGCTCGATTTCTCGGCGCAATTCGATCAGTCCGCGCGATTTCGACGTCGATTTCGGAGCTTCCCCTGGTGCATTCGGGGCGTTGTCCGGCGAAGCCTTCGGCGTACGCTTCGTCGTTTCCTTGTTTGGGGCTTCCATCTTGCCGCGTCGCGTCACGCCTTGTTGATAATCGTCCAAGTCGCCGTCGAAGACTTCGAGCTTGCCGTCGGCGATGAGCCAAAGCGAATCCGCCACGGTCTTGATCAAGTGGCGATCGTGGGACACGATGACCATTCCACCCTCGAAGCTCTGCAATGCGACGGTCAACGCCTGGCGCATGTCGATGTCGAGGTGGTTGGTGGGTTCATCCAGCAACAGAAGATTGGGGCGCCGCGCCACCAGCAGCGCCAGTGTCAGGCGCGCCTTCTCCCCGCCTGAAAATCGCCCCACTGGTTCGAATGCGCGATCGCCCTCGAACCCGAATCTACCCAGGGTATCGCGTATGCGTTGTTCGTCGCTTTTTGCGAAATCCGGGCCGCCCAAATTGCGCAAATGCCAGAATGCATCACACTCCGGCTGCAACTGCTCCAGCTGCTGCTGAGCAAAATACCCGATGCTCAAATCCGCCGCCGCAATGCGCTTGCCTGCCAGAGGGGCCGAATAGCCTGCCAGCATTTTCGTCAGCGTCGATTTGCCTGCGCCGTTCTGCCCCAGCAGGGCGATCCGGTCTTGAGGGCCGATCGATATATTGATGCCGCTGACGACGCGTCTGGAGGCATAGCCGCAAGCGGCGTCCTCGATGGTCAACAAGGGACGCGGCGTTTTGAACGGGGCGGCGAACTCGAACTCGAACGGACTATCGACGTGCGCCGGCACGATGCGCTCCATGCGCTGCAACATTTTCAGCCGACTCTGCGCCTGCCGCGACTTGGTGGCGCTGGCCCGGAAGCGATTGACGAACGAGGTGATCTCGGCGACGCGTTTTATCTGCCTCGCCTGCAGCACCCGCTGAAGCGCCAACTCTTCTGCGCGCTTTTGCTCGAATTGCGAATAATTGCCCGAGTAGCCGCGGATCGCGCGATTCTCGATGTGCAGGACCCGGTCGATGATCGCATCGAGGAATTCACGGTCGTGGGAGATCATCAAGAGGGTGCCCGAAAACGCCTTCAGCCAATCCTCCAGCCACAAGATGGCGTCCAGATCCAAATGATTGGTGGGTTCATCCAGCAACAACAGATCGGCGCGCGAACACAGTGCGCGGGCCATGGCCAGCCGCACCCGCCAGCCCCCCGAGAACTCTGCCACCTTGCGCCGATGATCCGTCGCTTTGAAGCCCAAGCCGTGCATGATCGCCGCCGCCCGCGCGGTGGCCCTATAGCCATCGATCGCGTGCAGCGAGGCATGGCTTTCGGCGAGCGCCATGGCCGCATCGCGGCGCTCGGCGTCTTCTATGGCGCCGAGCACGCTGCGCAACTCGTAGTCGCCGTCCAGAACGAACTCGATCGCCTCGCGGTCGCTCGCGGCGACTTCTTGTTCAACATGCGCGATCTTCAAGTTCGCCGGCCGCTCGATGTCGCCCCGGTCGGCGCTGAGCTCGCCGCGAATCGCGGCAAATAGGCTGGACTTGCCGGAGCCATTGGCACCGGTGATGCCGACTTTATTGCCTCGGAAGACGGTGAAGTCGACGTGCTCGAAAAGCGGCTCCGGACCGCGCCGCAGGGTGAGATCCCGAGCAGATAACACTTTCAGGTCGCTACGAAGACAGTCGGATCGGCCGTAACGGCGGGGGAACGCACAATGCCGAGTGATAAGCGGATCCACCGAGCTGGCCCGACAGGATGCCGAGCAGCTTGCCCGCTTCCATCGCATCGCCGAATAGGCGCCCCTGGGCGTAGTAGCAGCCGTGCTTGCGCAGGAATTCAAGCTGCTCGCTTGCCTCGACCCCTTCGGCGATCACCTCGAGATCGAGACTCTTGCCCATGTCGATGATGGTACGGACGATGGCTGCATCGTCGGAATCCACGGCGACATCGCGGACGAACGACTGGTCGATTTTGAGCGTACCGATCGGAAATTGCTGCAAGGCCGACAGGGAGGAGTACCCCGTCCCGAAATCGTCGATCGCCAAGTTAAGGCCCATGGCATACAGTTCGTTCAAGAGGCCGATGGTGCGTTTCGGATCGGTCATCAAGGTGGTCTCGGTGACTTCCAACTCGAAGCAGGTGGGCGAGACGTTGTGCTTACGGAACACGCCGCGGCAGCGCGGTATGAAGCTCGCCTGTTTGAGTTGGCGAAGCGAGAGATTGATCGCGATTCGCCCCGGTTCCGGCACGGTTTTCTGCCATTCGCGGTAGTCCGAACACACGCGATTCAAGACCCATTCGCCGATATCCAGTATCAGGCTGGTCTCTTCGGCGAGAGGTATGAAATGCGAAGGTGAAATGTCCCCGTGTCCCGGCAGGCGCCAGCGAAGCAGAGCCTCCGCACCGACCACGCGGCCGTCCCGCAGATCCACCTTGGACTGATACAGGATCACCAATTCATTTCTTTCGAGCGCGCGCCGCAGCTTGCTCTTCAGCATCAACCTTTCGACGGCAGCGGCGTTCATTTCCGGCACGTAGAAGGCGCAAGAATTGCCGCCGTTCTGTTTCGAGTGATACATCGCGGCGTCTGCGTTGCGGATCAAGTCAATCACATTCTCGGCGTCGTAGGGGCAGATGGCGACCCCGACGCTGGCGGTCAGGTACACCTCTTGTTGATTGACGTAAAACGTGCGGCTGATTTCATCGAGCAATGTGCGCGCGAGAGCGCCGATGCTGGCGCGATTGTCGACATCCATCGGCAGATCATCGATGAACATTGCGAACTCGTCGCCTGCCAGTCGCCCGATGACCGTGTCCTTGCTCAAGTTCCTGGTGAGCCGCTCGCTCAGGATCTCCAAGGTGCGGTCGCCGGCAGCGTGTCCGAAGGTGTCGTTGACCTCCTTGAATCGATCCAAATCGAGATATAGAAGTGCCAAGGATCGTTGGTTGCGGCGCGCGCGCGCGATGGCCTGCTGCAGCAAGTGCTGAAACTGCATGCGATTCGGCATTTTGGTGAGCGTGTCGTAGCGCGCCAGGTACCGGATGCGCCGTTCGGCGCGCTTGCGCTCGGTAATGTTGCGCGCCACATAAATGTTGCCCTGGAACTGGGGGTCCGCCGTGGTGATCGACGATGAGGCCATGGAGACCGGAATGGTTTGCCCGCTGGCCGTACGCAGGACCGTCTCTCGGGCTTCCAACGCCGGGCTCGTCAAATCGAAGCCATTGCGATGAACCTCGTCGATGAAGCTGACCAGGGGCTTACCCACCAAATCGGCTTCCCGATAGCCGAGCAGTCTTTGGGTGGCCTCGTTGCAGCTTTTCACGATGCCTTCCGGCGAGGTCACCAACACGGCGTCGCTCAAGCTGTTGAGCACCGTGTTGAGATAGTTCTTGGTGATCGTGGTTTCGTTGAGCTTCTGCCGCATGCGCTCCAGTGCGAACTGCAGGTCGCCGAGTTCATCCTGTCTCACCACGGCGAGGGGTCGGCTATAGTCGCCCTGCCCAATGCGGTCAGCACTCTTGACCAGCGCGGAGATGGGTCCGGCCAACTGCCGGGCTATGAACCAGGCGCCCGCCAGTCCCAAGACCAGCAACGGTAGGGTGATCCCGGCGAGCAAACCGCGCATGCGCTTGATCTGCAAGCCCTGTTGGCTTTCCAGCTGCTTGTTGATGCTGGCCAGAGTTTCCCGCATCTCGGCGCGGCTCATCGAGATCCGCAAACTTCCGACGCGCTGCACCGGAGCCGAAACGAGGTTCGAATGAATGGTGCTCTGGAAAACGAACCAATCGCCGGTTTGCTGGGCTGCGGGATCGCCGCCGCTGAACAGCACCGTGCCGCGCGCGTCCATGACCTCGACTCTTTCTATGTCGCGTTCGTCGAGCAGCCGTTCAGCGATCGATGCGACCGCGACCTTGTTGCCCGAGACGAGCGCGGGCGCGAGTGAGGTACCGGTGATCTCGCTCAGGCTGCTAGCGCGCGTTTCCAGGTCGGCTTCCAATTTTTGCGCGACAGTGGCATAGGTAAGCCGGTTGAGGTCCGCGGCGTCGACCCGGTGTTCGTAGTACGAGAGGCCGCCAAGTAGCAGCGACAGCACGGCGCCTACCGCCAGCGCGAGCAGCAAGTACTTGGTTTTTAGGCTTCGCGCCATTGACTACACCGGCCGTTCACGTCGTGGAACCGATCGTTAATGATACCCGTTCACACCCAACCCTATAAGGGGCCCGGTACAATCCGTCTCAATTGGACCCGAATATGCGCATTGACATCTATTCCGACACCGTTTGTCCTTGGTGCTATCTCGGCAAGCGACGCTTCGATCTCGCGATGGCGGCGCGCCCGCAGTATGAGCCGCGAGTGACATGGCGGCCTTTCGAGCTCAATCCCGACCTACCCCCCGAGGGCGTTGACCGGGCTGCATATCTCGCCGCCAGAGTCGGGACGCCGGAACGCGTCGCGGAAACCCACGCCGAATTGAAGCGGCAGGGCGAAGCGAGTGGCATCGAATTCCGCTTCGACCTGATGAAGTGCATGCCGAATACCCGCCGGTCGCACCTCCTGATAGCCCATGCGGCCCGTTCCGGGCGCCAAGCAGCCGTCAACGACCGAATCATGCGCGCCTATTTCGAGGAGGGTGCGGACATCGGGGACATCGAGGTACTGGTGCGCCTGGGGGTCGAAGCAGGTCTGGCCGAGCGCGAGTCGCGTTCGGCGCTCATTTTGCGGGCCGGCCAGGACGGTGTGATCGCCGCGGAACGTCACGCCGCAGTGCTGGGCATAACGGGCGTCCCCACCTTCATATTCGACGGGCAATACACTCTTTCCGGCGCCCAGGATGTGGGGACCCTGGCCCAGGTCTTCGATCAAGTAGCCGATCTTGCCGCGGCTCGCGACGTCGCGTCGTGAATGACGCCGAACTCACCGGCCAGGTGCGCACCCATATTGTCGACGTCCCGGAGCCCGCTTGTGCACTGCACAAGAACGTGGTCGCTCCTTTCGCGAGCTTGCGCCGCGCCGCTCTGAACGACGGTTTCGATATTGTGCCTGTCAGCAGTTTTCGCGACTTTTCCCGCCAGCTGTCGATTTGGAACGCAAAGTTCAGCGGCGAGAGACCCGTGTACGACGCCGCAGGCCAGCTAATCAACCCGCTCGAACTCGCACCCTTCGAGCGGATCGAGACAATCCTGCTTTGGTCGGCGCTCCCGGGGGCGAGTCGGCATCACTGGGGGACGGACGTCGATCTCATCGACGCTCGAGCCATCGCGAAGGGGTATCGCGCGCAACTAACGACACAGGAGTACGCGCCCGGCGGACCGTTTGCTGCGCTTGCCGAATGGCTGGACGCCAGTGCGCACCGGTTCGGATTTTTCCGACCGTTTCGTGGAGAACTGTCGGGTGTTCAACCCGAACCGTGGCATTTCAGCTTCGCGCCGGTTGCGGAGAGCGCTCGGCGCAATTTGAGCGCCGCCGTGTTGCGCGAGGCCGTCGCCACGGCGCCGCTCCTCGGCAAAAACGAGGTGCTCGCGCGGCTCGACGAGCTGCATGCCCGCTACGTCGTAAAGATCGACTGGCCCTAAGGGCCTGCCCCTAGGCCCAGAGCGCTTTGAGATGAGTCAGCATTAGGCCGCGGACCTGGCCCAATTGATTCTCGCCCGAGGTGAACAGCGGGGGGTTTCGTCGCAACATGGGCCAACGCTCGGTGCGCAGAACGCGGTGCAGGTACCCGAGGTTGCGGTCGATCGCCTCGAGGTAGGGATTCTTGCCGCCGAACAGAGGTTCGACATACCGGTAGGCGTGTTCGAACTCTCCCTCCAGCCGCTGCACGCGAGTTTCGCGCACGAAATCCGGGGTCTGTCGGAGCAAATCCAAGCCGGAACTGTACCGAACCTGAAGGGCGCCATCGGTGCCGGTCGCGGCGGCGATTCCGCCGAGCACGAATTCCGGATACAGCCGGTCGCGGCACTTCTCGAGATAACACCGATCCGCCATCTGCGCGATCAGATCCGCCGTGCCGAGCAGATGCCCTAGCTTACGATCGCGCGCATCGGCAAGCTGGATCTGGTCGAGTTTTATTTCATACCCCGTGAAATGTACGATTCGGGTCGAGATCGGCACCCAATTTTCCATGCCGATACTCGGCAGGAAGCGCGCCAAGAAACGTGCGCTGCGAGTCACGTGATAGAGCGTGAACTCTGCGCCATTGCGGTGCTGCCGGTCGCCGAATTCCCGAATATAGCCCGCATCGTGAAACAGCGACGTGACCAGCGCCATGACCGCCCGCTCGGCGCCGAAGCGCATCCGAGTCTCGACGGTGCGCTCGTACCCGACGAGCAGCCGCGCCATCGCCAAGGTCATGTCGAGGGAGTGCTGGCGATCGTGATACACGGTATCGACGCCGTGATAGCCCGGCATGCGGCCCGTGAAAAGCTTGTCGAACTGGTCGAATGCGACGGCGACGCGGTCGAACGACTCGCCCGGAAACGTGGCGGTAAACAGTTCCCGCACGGCGGCGGTCACCGCGGCAGTGGAACTCACTTGTACGGAATTCGTAACGTCATAATCGTTACGGCGAAGGTCATGCATCCAAGGAAGTCTAGGCTCTTAGTCCCGATAACGCTACGTGCGTGGTTCTCCTTTGAGGCAAAGCGCGGCGTGCGCGAGTCACGGATTATTGTCAAATTCCAGCGCGGAAAGCCGGTCAATAGACCTTGATGCCGCCGAATTTGTGCCTGACTCGGCGCGCCAGAGTGGCGTATCCCAGCCAGAAGCCGCAGGCGAGCGCTGCGAAAATAGCGAGAATCCCGATCCACACGCGGCCTGACGCTGCCGCTCTGATGCCACCGCGGATGTCCGGGCTTCCGTTGCCGGCAGCCTCGGCGCCGCCCGCAGCCGCCGACGGCGCCGATCCGCGTACGGCGTCGAGTGCGGCGTCGAGTGCGGTTTGCGTGCTGGCCAGCTCGCGTTTGAGCTGCTCGACCTCGCTGCGGGCGGCCGCTTCCGCCAGTGCCGGAGTGGTGGCGCGGCTGCGGTCCAATTCCTCTTGCAGCCGCTTGACCCGCACGGTGGCGGGTTCTTGCGTCGTGAGGTAGGCGGACTTGACCCAGCCGACGGCTCCATCGTTGAGGCGCACCTGGGTAAACTCGCCATTGACCGCCAGCGTCTCCACACTCGCTCCGGAATGCAGGGTGGCCAGGCGCTGACCTTGGCTGTTCTGCTCGGCGTAGACGCCAAGCACGAGTTCATCACTGACATAGGCGGTCGCCGCCGCGGCATCCACCGCCATCAGCAGCAGCATCAGCAAATTTAGGCGTTTCACGCCGCGATGCCCGTTTGCTTGAGCAATGGGCGGACGTCGGGCTCGCGTCCGCGAAACCGAACGAAGGCGTCCATCGCATCCAAACTACCGCCGCGGGCGAGAATAGAATCGAGAAAGCGCGCTGCCGTATCGCTGTCGAATACCCCGGCTTCTTCGAATGCCTCGAATGCGTCGGCCGCAAGAACCTCTGCCCATTTGTAACTGTAATACCCGGCAGCGTATCCGCCTGCGAATATGTGCGCGAAGCTTGCCGGCATTCTGTTGAAGGGTGCCGCCGGCACCACGGCCACTCGCCGCCGCACCCCGGCTAGCGTTTCGGTAACTTTGGCGCCCACTAAGGGGTCGAAGTTTGCGTGCAATTCGAAATCGAAGCTCGCCAGTTCGATTTGGCGAAGCGTGTCGAGCGCGGCATTGAACGTGCGCGTGCCGAGCAGCCGCCGCAGCATATCGACGGGTAATGGTTCGCCGCTATCTACATGGGCGGATATCAGCGGCAGAACCTCGGGACGCCAAGCGAAGTTCTCCATGAACTGGCTCGGGAGCTCTACCGCGTCCCAGGCCACGCCGTTGATTCCGGCGATGCTGGGGTATGCAACGCGCGTGAGCATGTGGTGCAATCCATGGCCGAATTCATGGAACAGCGTCGTCACTTCGTCGTGCGTCAGCAGCGCGGGTCCGCTACCCACGGGAGCCGTAAAGTTACACACCAACTGCGCCACCGGGAGCGCGGTTCCAGCGGGCAATGATTTGGCGATGACGCATTCGTCCATCCATGCGCCGCTGCGCTTTTCGTTGCGCGAATAGGGATCGAGGTAGAATCCGGCGACGACGCGGTCGTGTTGATCGAGCAGATCGTAAAAGCGTACGCAGGGATGCCAGACGCCGACGCCGGGCCGCTCCCGCACGCTGATGCCGTAGAGGCGCTGAATCAAGGCAAACAATCCGTGCAGCACCTTGGGCAGCGGAAAATACGGACGCAGCGCCTCTTGCGATACCTTGAAGCGGCTTTCCTGCAGCCGCTCGCTGTAGAACGCCATGTCCCACGCGTTGAGCTTACGGCCGGCAAATTCTTCGAGATCCGAAAACTCCTGCCGTGCCGCGGGCAGGCAACGGCGCGCCAGGTCGTCCAAAAAGGCAAGCACCTGCTTGCTGCTCTTCGCCATCCGCGTGGCCAAAGCATAATCGGCGAAGTTCTTGAAACCGACCAAACGCGCCAGCTCGTGACGTAGCGGCAGGATGTCGGCGATGATGGGGTTGTTGTCGAATCGTCCGGCGGAGGGGCCCAACTCGGACGCCCGAGTGACCCATGCTTCATAGATGTCCCGACGGAGTTGCTCGCTCTCGGCGCTGGCCATGACCGTCATGTAGGTGGGCTGATCCAGCTTGAACAGCCAGCCGATCTGATTCGCCTCGCGGGCGTCGGCCGCGGCGCGATCGATGGCATTTGCCGGCAACCCCGCGAGCTCCGAGCCGTCGGTGACGCTGCGCGTATAGGCGCGTCCCGCGTCGAGCACGTTTTCGGAGAACTTGGTAGCCAACTGTGCCAGCCGCTGCGCGGCCTCACGATAAAGGGTTTTCTCCTCGGCCGGCAGATCGACTCCGGCCAGCCGAAAATCGCGCAGAGCATTCTCCACCACCTTACGCTGCGCCGGGTCGAGCGTGCTGCCCTCGTGCTGCAACACGTAAGCGTATCCCGATTGCAGGGCAGTGTTCTGACCGAGTTCGGAGGAATAGGCCGTCAAGAGCGGCACGCATGCGTTGTACGCCTCGCGGACTTCCGCGGAATTAGCGACCGAATTCAAGTGGCCAATCGGGCTCCAGACGCGGCTCAATCGATAGCTCAACTCCTCCACCGGTATGACCAGGGAGGCGAACGTCGGACTGGGATTCGCCGTCAGTTCCGCCAGACGCGCCCGATTCTCCGCGAGCACCGTTTCCAATGCGGAGCGCGCATGGCGCGCCTCGATGCGGCCGAAAGCGGGCAGCGATTCCAATTCCAGCAGTGGGTTGTTCACCGCGGCGATTCTATCAGAGGTGCGTCAACATCCAGGTCAGAGCGACGCAGCTGCCGACAAATCCGCCGACTCCCGCCAGCGCGCGCCGGCGGAAGCGCTGGGCGAGGGATTCGCCGTCGGATGCAGCCAACAGGAATGAGCGCCCGTCCGGAGGGTCCGCCAGGACATTCAGGGATGGGGGCTTCGCCTCGGCAGCGCGGCCATCGAGGATCTGCCGGCGCGCAGCCGCGCGGGCCTCTTCCCACTCGTCGCTGCTCAAGGTCCCGTCGTGATTGGTATCGAAGCGTGCGAGCAGTGAAGCCTGGTCCTGCTTCCACGCGCGCAGCAATTCTGCGATCGCAGCATCGGGGCTTTCCACGCTGACCCCACCGAGGCTGCGAAACGCGCCGATTGCGTAGAGCTGCTCATGCTCCTCCAGGCGATGCTCCGTGTAGCGGTATCTGCCGCCGCTAAGGACATTATCGGCCAACCATCCGAGCACGCCGGTTCCGTTCGGAATGCGCACCTCCGGCCACTCGGACGACCCGTACCAGACGTCGCTGGCGTGCGGAAAAACCTCCGCGCCGCGCGGATCGATCAGACACTGACCGGTCCCGTCGTCGAGGAGAAAAGGCACGTCGCTGGTGTCACTTTGCAGGGTGGTCCAGGAACGCGATCGGCCGACTGCACGCCGCTCCTCGATCTTATACCGCCACCAGGTGCAGGGTATGCCGGTCAGGGGGCCTTTATTCTTCGAGTCCGGCGGCAGGGCTCCGCGCCCGGTCAACTCGACGTAGCCCTGGGCCGCGGAGCGGACCCGCGAGGTCGGCGTGTCCTCGATGAGTCGATTCTTGGACCACGACTTGAAGGTGTACCAGAACGAATACACCGCCGCCGCCGCGAGGCCGATGAGGGCGAGCCAAAACTTGAGTCGATTGCCGGACATGGCCGGATCCAATAGCCCGATTGGCTCCTAAGTGCTGAAGAGCGCGCCCATTTCCACGTCGCTCTTTTCCGCCGCGGAGAATTCGAGCAGTTGCGCCGTCTGGAACCCGAATCTCTGCGCGACCAAGACGTCCGGAAAGACCTTGACGCGAATGTTGTTCAGATTGACCTGATCGTTGTAGAGCTCTCGCCGGTCGGCTATGGACTCTTCCAGGGCCGTGATTCTTCCTTGCAATTGCTTGAATGTTTCGTCCGTCTTGAGCTGCGGGTAGTTCTCGGCCACCGCAAATAACCGTCCGACGCCGGCGCGCAATTGCTGCTCGGCCGCGCCGACGGCCGCGACGTCGCCCGACGTGCTCGCTTGGCTGACCGAGGCTCGCGCACGCATCACTTTCTCGAGCGTTTCCTGCTCGAATTGCATGTAGCGCTTGCAGGTTTCCACGAGCTTCGGCAGCTCGTCGTGACGCTGTTTCAGCAGCACGTCGATATTCGCCCAAGCGACTTTGACGTTTTCGCGCAAGTTCACCAGTCCATTGTAGATACCGGTGAAATAGGCGATCAATACGACTGTCAAGGCGAGGATCACGACGACAGTTATCACCGCAGCACCTCATCCGTAAGCTTTTATACGCGGCCAGTATATCATCGAGTTTTATCTGCCCTTCTGAATGGAGTTCACAGTGTCGGACCAAGCCTTCGATCTCATCAGCATCGGCGGCGGCAGCGGCGGCCTGGCTTGTGCGCAGCGCGCGGCGGAGCTCGGCGCCAAGGCCGCGGTCATAGAATCGCACCGCTTGGGAGGGACTTGCGTCAACGTCGGTTGCGTTCCGAAGAAAGTCATGTGGAACGCAGTCAGTGTTGCCTTGGGACTTGCCGATGCGAGCGACTACGGCTTCAACCTCACCGTAGGCGGCAACGATTGGGCGGCACTGAAGGGGAAGCGCGACGCCTATGTGCTGCGCTTGAACGGCATCTACGAGCGCAACCTGGCGGCCAAGGGGGTGACCGATATCCGAGGCGCCGCCCGCTTCTTGGACAAGGGCACCATCGCAGTGAACGGTGAGCGGATGAGCGCTCGCCACATCGTGATCGCGACCGGCGGCAAGCCCGTGCTTCCGGACTTGCCGGGGGTGGAGCACGGCATCGTCTCGGACGGTTTCTTTGAGCTCGAGCGGCGGCCCAAGCGAGTCGCTGTGGTCGGCAGCGGCTACGTCGCCTGCGAGTTGGCCGGAGCGTTCCACGAACTTGGCAGCGAAGTGGAGCTATTCATACGCAAGGAGCATTTGCTGATGAGCTTCGATGCCATGCTGGGGAGATCGTTGATGCGCGAAATGCGCGAGCAGGGGATGACGATTCACCCACACGTAGTGCCGGCATCGGTGCGCGAGCGCTCGGGCCTCAAGACCCTGACGGCGACGGATGGCCGCGAATTTTCGGGCTTTGATTGCCTCCTGTGGGCGGTTGGGCGTAGCGCCAATGTGGCCGGCCTCGACCTCGGAAACGCCGGCGTCGCGGTAGACGATGCCAATTTCGTGGTCACCGACGGCTTCCAGAACGCCAGCGTCCCCGGCATATACGCGATCGGCGATGTGACGGGCCGGGCCGCCCTGACGCCGGTCGCCATCGCCGCCGGCAGGCGCTTGAGCGATAGGTTGTTCGGAAGCAAGCCTGATCGGCGTTTGGAATACAACATGATTCCGACCGTGGTGTTCACGCATCCGCCGATCGGTACCGTAGGCGCGAGCGAAGCCGAAGCGCGCGCTCAGTATGGGGACGCCGTTAAGGTGTACGTCGCCGACTTCACCCCGATGTACCACGCCTTGACGGCTCGTAAGACTCACACCGATATGAAGCTGGTGTGCGTTGGGCCCGAACAGAGGATCGTCGGGTGTCACATCATCGGCACCGGCGCCGATGAGATGCTGCAGGGTTTCGCGGTGGCGATTCGCATGGGGGCCACCAAGCGGGACTTCGACGACACCGTGGCGATTCATCCGACGAGCGCGGAAGAGCTTGTCACCATGCGCTGAAGTTCCTTTCTAGGCGTGCTGCGCCAGGGCTTGCAGAACGGGTTTGGTGTCCGGCCGTATGCCGCGCCAGAGCAAAAATGACTCCGCGGCTTGCTCGACAAGCATTCCCCATCCCTTGGTGGTGCGCGCAGCATGCAACGATTTCGCCCACAGAGTGAACGGAGTATGACCGCGCCCATACGCCATGTCGTAGCAAATAGTCTCTTCGCCCACGAGCCCCACGGGCATCTCGGGCATTGCACCGTCGTGCAGGCTCGCCGACGTGGCATTGACGATGAGGTCGTAGGGCGGGCCCACGACTTCGGCGAACCCGCAACCCGATATTTGGCCCATGTCGGCGAATTCGCCCGCGAGTTTGCGAGCTCGATCGGGTGTGCGGTTGGCAATGACGACCTCGGCTAGTTCGCGTTCCAACAAGGGTCCCAGAACACCGCGAACCGCGCCGCCGGCGCCGAGAATCAGAACTCTCTTGTTGGCGAGATTGATCCCTAGGTTGTGCTCGAGATCGGCCGTGAGCCCAAGTCCATCGGTGTTGTCGCCGAGGAGGGATGTCTCCTTGAAAAAGGCAATCGTGTTCACCGCCTGTGCGCGCTCGGCGCGTGGAGTGAGCTCGTTGACGAGCTCGGCCGCCGCTTGCTTGTGAGGAAGCGTGACGTTCAGCCCGCGCACGCCGCTCGCGAACAAGCGCAGGGCTTCGCGCCTAAAATCATCCGGAGCGATGTCGAATAGCCGGTACACCAAATTCTGGGCGGTCGCTTTCGCAAACATTCCGTGGATGAAAGGCGACCAGCTATGGGCTACGGGGTGGCCCGCGACTCCGTATTGATCCGGCGTGTCTGGCGCCAAGCTCACTCGGCGAGCCACTCTGCCGCACGTTTGGCAAAATAGGTCAAAATACCGTCCGCTCCCGCGCGCTTCATGGATACCAGCGCCTCCAGGGCCACGGCCCGCTCTTCCACCCAGCCGTTGCCGGCCGCGGCCATGATCATCGCGTACTCGCCGCTCACCTGGTAGACGAAAGTCGGCATCCCAAAGCGCTCCTTGATGCGCCGCACAATATCGAGATAGGGCAGAGCCGGCTTGACCATCACCATATCGGCCCCTTCGCTGATGTCGAGGGCCACTTCGCGCAATGCTTCGTCGGAGTTGCAAGGGTCCATTTGGTAGGTGTGCTTGCTGCCGGCGCCGAGCTGTGCGGCCGAGCCGACGGCCTCGCGAAACGGGGCGTAAAAGCTCGACGCATACTTCGCCGCATAGGCCAAGATCCGAGTATTGACCAAGCCCGCGGTTTCAAACGCGTTGCGAATCGCAGCAATGCGTCCGTCCATCATGTCCGACGGCGCAACCACATCGGCGCCGGCGTCCGCATGGGATCGGGCCTGGCGTACCAGGGTTTCCACCGTCAGATCGTTTTGGACGTACCCTTTGTCATCGATCAGACCGTCCTGACCGTGCGTCGTAAACGGATCGAGCGCGACGTCGGTGATGACGCCGAGGGCCGGAAATTCCTTTTTCACTGCCCGCACGGCGGCCTGTGCGATTCCGTTCGGATTCCAGGACTCGCGGGCGTCCAGAGTTTTTTTCTCCGCTGGGGTGACGGGAAACAGGGCGATGGCTGGGATCTTGAGACGGACCAGCGTCTCGCACTCCCGCAAGCATTGATCGATTGATAACCGTTCGATCCCCGGCATCGAAGTGACGGGCTGGCGCACGCCGCGGCCTTCGACCACGAAAATAGGGTAAATGAGCGAATCAGCGCTCAAGTGAGTCTCGCGCATCAAGCGGCGGGAAAACTCATCGCGCCGCATGCGCCGCAGGCGGGTATTTGGAAATGAATTGGCGGTAATTCCGGTCATGTCGAATATGACTCCTCAACATTGCTTCAGCACGGCGAATTCGGCTCGCCGGCTCCGGCTTCAGGCCCCGGGCGGCCGGCGTTATCGTAACGCGGTAATATCGCGGGGAAGACATCTCAGGCCGGGTGCTGATTTAACCATGAAGGATCAGGTTGGCGGAAATCACAAGCGCGCCCGCTTCCAGGCGTTGTGTCAATCCCTGCGGCCCGATCTGCTCCGTTTCGCTTTCTGGTTGTCCCGTGACCGCGCGTTGGCCGAGGATGTGGTCCAGGAAACCATGCTGCGCGCCTGGAAAGCGCAGGACTCGCTTCTGGACGAGGCCGCGGCCAAACCCTGGTTCTTGACCATCATCCGCCGGGAATATGCCCGCAGCTTCGAACGCAAGCGCTTCGTTACCGTGGATGTCGACGAGTTGGTCGCGCGCGAGGAGCCGATGTTGGCCGCCGCAGAAGAGCAAGACCTGGCCGAATTGCGCGCCGCGGTGTTCAAATTGCCCGACGAGTACCGTGAGCCGCTGGTGCTGCAGGTGTTGATGGGTTTGTCCACCACGGAGATAGCGCGCGAACTCAATCTGTCCGCCGCTGCAGTATTGACGCGCTTGTTTCGGGCGCGAAAACAGCTGCGCGTGCTATGCGGCGAGGATACAAGGCTGGATCCGCCAGAATGATGGACTGCACCCGCTATCGGCAATCGATGTTGGTCCAACCGCGTGATCCGGACCCGG
>DATMNF010000069.1:0-13905 GCA_035569355.1 Steroidobacteraceae bacterium | reverse complement strand
TTGAATTCCGTCCACGACACATCGATCTCGCGGTACGCTCTGTGCGAGTCATTGTTGAAGCTTGGTGTAATTGTTGAGCGATGACGGCTATCTAAGGAGTGCGCTGATGAACCTCTATTCGCAGACCAGATCGACGCAAGGAGCCATCATGAAGGACTTCACCCGATTTGCGGCTGAGCGTTTTCACCGACGCCGCGGGCCATCCCATCAGAAGGGCGCGGCCATGGTCGAGTTCGCCATCGTCAGTCCCTTCGCCCTGTTGCTCGTGTTCGGCATCATTCAGCTGGGGCTGATATTGGCGGCGAAGCAAATCGTCAACGAGGCCGCATTCCTGGGCGCGCGCGCCGGTTCGGTACAGCACGCGCAAAAGAGCGAAATGATGAAAGTGATGACGAAGGCACTGGTTCCCTTCTATCAAGACACCACCATCAAGAACAATGATGTCTGGCGTCTGGCTGACGCGCTGGGCAAAGCCAAATCGGAAACCGATCCCTTGTTTTGCACTCCCAATTGTTTTCTCGACGTGCAAGTGCTCAATCCGTCGGACGCGGCCTTCCAGGACTTCGGTCTGGTCGACAGCGCGAATCACACCTACATTCCCAACGACAATCTCGACTTTCGGCACAGCGCCCCAGGGGCGAATTCCGGGTATACCATTCAGGACGCCAATGCCTTGAAGATCAAGGTGACCTATGGGTATCAGCTCAAGGTGCCGCTCATGAGGTCGGTGATCAGTTCCGTCATGTGTGGAATCGGCAGCGGGGTCGACGCTTTCGGCAACGGGAATCCCACCGTGAACGCCCCGGCCGATGACTGCTCGACCTATTACAACCAGGGCCGCATCCCCATCGTGGCCTATGCGACCGTGCAGATGCAGAGCGACGCCTGGCAATGACCGGAGGAGGAGCCGCGACCCACGCCGCGCTCTCGCCAACCCGCGCGCGAGTCGATACTGGACACGATCGCTACCGCAGCGCTAGTCTCAGGACTTCGGTCACGGGGAAAGCGCATGGAAAGCAACAAAAAGATCCTGCTGGTCGACGACCATGATCTCGTACGCTACGGCACCAGCATGCTGCTCGAGTCTCTGGGCGGCGAGGACCACTGCGCGATTACGCCGTGTCGATCGCTCGACGAAGCGCGCACGGCGTGCCGCGAACACGGCCCCTTCGACCTAGTGCTGCTGGATCTGAACCTCCCCGACGCCAAGGGCCTGCAGGGCCTGCGCACGATGCTCGATGAGTTTCCGAAACAACCATTCGCAATGCTCACGGGGACACAGGACGAGTTCGTCATACGGCAGGCCCAGGCGATGGGCGCGGTCGGCTACCTGCTCAAGTCCTGGACCCCCGAACGTCTGAAGCAGGCCTTGAAGTCGCTGCTGCGGCCGCCTTCCGGAACGGCTTCCGCACCTGCGGCGGCGACGATTTCCGAGCGATTTCCGCGCCTTGCCGGCTCCTCGCACTACGACCGGGTCGCGGAGCTCGGAACCCGGCATCTTCAGATCCTCGAGTTGATTTTGGAGGGCTGCAGCAACCAGGAAATCAGCAAGGCAACCGAACTGTCGTTGGGCACCGTCAAGAACTACGTCTCGGCCATATTGCTGGCGCTCGATGTCCAGTCGCGCTCGCACCTGATCAGCCTATTCCATTGAGCGAGCCGGGCCTGCGGGGATGAACGCCGAAACTGCCATGCCCGGCAGTGATGTGGCGGATGCGCGCGGGGCGCGTGCTGACCCCCGAGTTGCCGAGGTTCTGTACCGGACGGCGCTGGACGGCGATCGGCGGGTCGCCGTGATCACGGTGCTGGGCGCCTTGTTCGTGGCCTCTCTGGTGGCGCAGCACGGCACCTCTCGCACGGCTTGGCTTTGGTGCGGTGCCTGTGTGGCGCTCACGGCCGTGCGTCTGCTGCTCAACAGGTCCCCGTGGCTGTTCATGCCGGCCGCGCCGGCACCGGTCCATCGCGGTCGTTGGCTTGCCCTGCTTTTGTTTGCCTCCGCCGCTTGGGGCGCGGGGCCGCCGCTGTTTCTCATCGATCATCCCGCGGCGGACACCTTGCTCACGGGAATTTTTCTGGCGGCGGCCGGTCTGTCGGCGCCGCTGTTGGCCGCCTGGCGACCTGCCGTCTACGTTTCGCTGATCCCCGCGCTCACGCCGTTGCTGGCGACCCTGGCGCTGCGGCCGCTGACCGGCACGTTGCCGAATGCGCCCACCTCTTTTCTGCTGGCCTCGCTCGCCGCCGGATTCTTTCTGGTGCTCGAGCGCATGACGATGGCTCAGAACGATTCGCTCGCACTGCTGTTGGCGGTGCGCTTTCACAACGAGGACCTGGTGCAACGGCTGCGCTCGCAGATTGAAGTAGCGGCGCGCGCGAACCAGGAGAAGACACGCTTCCTCGCGTCGGCGGCTCACGATCTACGGCAGCCGCTGCATGCGCTGGGGATGTTCTGCGCAGCGCTCCAACAGCGTTTGAGCGATACTCCCGAGAAGCCGCTGGTCCGCAACATGATGACCGCAATCGAATCGCTCGAGGAGTCGTTCGGCGCGATGCTGGACATTTCACGGCTTGATGCCGGTGTCGTGCAGACATCACCGCAGACCTTTCCGATTCGCGATGTGTTTCGAAGACTCTACCAGCAGTTCGGCGGCGATGCCGAGGCGCGCAATCTGGCCCTGCGGTTCCGGGCAACGGGACGCGTGGTTCGAAGCGATCCGCTCCTTCTCGAGCGCGTGCTGGCGAATCTGGTGCAGAATGCGCTGCGGTACACCCGCCAGGGCGGGGTCCTCGTTGCGGCGCGGCGCCGTCCCGGGGGCATCGGATTGGAGGTCTGGGACACGGGCTTGGGAATTCCTGACGACAAGATGGAAATGATCTTTCAGGAGTTCTATCAGATCGACAACCCGGAGCGGGACCGCGGCCGCGGACTCGGCATGGGGCTCGCCATCGTCCGGCGGATCTGCAATTTGCTCGAACACCCGCTGGAAGTTCGCTCGAGGCTGGGCCGGGGCAGCGTATTCTGCGTGGTCGTGCCTGCGGGCGACGTCAACGCAATCGATCAGACACTGCCCGACGTCGACACCTTGCCGCCGCGCAAGTTAGGCACCGTCACCGTTCTGCTGATCGATGATGAGCGCGCGATTCGCGAAGCCACGCGCGAGCTGCTGCGGCCGCTGCACGTCGATGTTATCGTCGCCTCGACCATCGCCGAAGCGGTGTCACTGGCCAAGAGCTCGAGCGAGCCGATCGACATGATTCTTTCCGATTGGCGGCTGCGCGGCCAGGAAAACGGCGTCGACGCGGTACGGGCGGTGCGCTCCGTCTGCGGCGATGCAACGCCCGCCGTCCTCATCACCGGCGACACCTCGGTCGACCTGCTGAAGCTCGCCCATGAGAGCGGCCTGGTTGTTCTGCACAAGCCCCTGCAGCCGCGCCAACTGGTTCGGCTGGTCAAGCACCTGCGACGATAAAGGGAGTGCGAACGCCGCCCGGCCGAGTCAATATGACTTTAGTAATTTGTCTCCCCTCCACCCCCATGGTCTGATAGCGACCCGCCTGGCCTCGAACCGCGATGCCCGGTGCCCACGACGGCCCAACCGAATCGAGAATGTGACTCATCCATGACCCTGGTCCTGAAAGGCACTGCGCTCAACGACGAGCCGATAAGCCTGCCGTTGATCGGCCGATTCGACGAGCGCGGCGGCACCCTGGGGCGTTCAGACACCGCCACCTTCACGCTTCCGGACCCTGCGCGTACCATTTCGCGCGTTCAGGCGCAGGTTCTGCATCGCGACGACGGCTATTGGATCGAGAACGTGAGCGCCGCCAGCCCCATTCTGCACAATGGGCGGGCGCTGAGCGCCGGCATGAGGGTCATGCTGCGCGAAGGCGACGAACTGAGGGTCGGTGGCTACACGCTGCAGGCAGCCTTCGAGAATGACGCGACCAGCGCGAATATTCTGCGGGGCCGAACGCTGATCACGCAGCTTGAAACGAGCCCTTCCCCGCATGGGACGCCGACGCCGTCGGAGAACCCCTCGGTTCCGCGGGGAGCGCCGCACAGCGCACCCTGGCCACCCCCTCCCGCCGACGTACAGACCGCCATGAGCGATGAGCCCCTGTGGGCCGCCTTTCTCGAGGGTGCCGGCATCGCATCCTCCCCCTCGAACGGTGCGTCGCCGGATCGGTTGCGCACCATCGGCGCCATGATGAGGATAGCGGTCGGCGGTATCCATCGTCTGGTCGCAATGCGAGCGCTGGCCAAGGGTGAAATGCAAACCGAGATGACGAGGTTTCAGTTGCGCGACAACAATCCGCTGAAATTCGTAGCGGACGAGGAGGCGGCCCTGGAACTGCTGTTGCAGCCGCCGGCGCGCGGATTTCTCGACGGTCCATCGGCGCTGCGCGCCGCACTCAGCGACTTGCAGTCGCATCATGTCGCGATGATGGCCGCAATGCGCTCCGCCCTCGAATTGGTGCTTGACCGCTTCGATCCGGGGAAACTCGAGACGCAACTGAACACGGGGTCGATGTTCGATGCGCTGCGGCCGACGCATCGCAAGGCGCGTCTGTGGACGCTGTATCTCGAGCGCTATGCTTCGATGCGCGAGGAGGCCCAGGAGGACTTCCAGGGCTTCTTCAGCGATGCATTGCTCGAAGCGTACGAAGCCCACGTCCGCAGTCTCGAAGCAGAGGGCGCCACGGCGGCACCCTCAGCCCATAGGTCACGTCAGGATCGGTGACTTACCTCAGTGAGGAAGAGATCGCGTTCCTTGGCATCCATGATTCGTTCCGCAAGCCTGGCATGGAGATCGCGCTCGTTGCACGCCGCAGGCGCGGTTTTCCTGACCAAGGTCGTCGCGATGGGGCCGATGAAGCGAATCAGCACCTGTGTCGTCCGATCCAGGGTTTCGGCGGAGATGACATCGCGACCCGACACCGGCTCGGTTCGTCGCACACCTTTGGTTTCCTCCACCCATCCGCGCACGCCGGAGGTTTGGCCAGGCGCAAGGGTGCGAGTTGTGACGGTGGGGGTCGACTGCGGCACCAACGATGTTGCCGTGAGACGGAGCGACTTGCGCGCCGAATTGATTGCATCGCAGAAATGCCATGCCGACTGGAACCGGTCCTCCGGATCAATCGCGAGCGCCCGGGCAACCACGAAGTCGAGCAGCGCAGGAACCGCAGGGTTCACGCTCGACACCCGGGCCGGCGTCGCGTGAGCGACCTGGTACATGACCTCGGCTGTCGTGCCGGTGAACGTCGGCCGCCCGGTCAGGAGCCGAAACAGCAGGGCACCCGCCGCATATAGGTCGCAACGCGGGTCAATGTAATCGCGAGTGAGTTGTTCAGGCGCCAGGTATTCGGGCGTGCCGATCCGGATGCCGAGACGAGTCTGCTGCAGCGCCCCCACCTTCGCGATGCCAAAATCGGTGATCTTGAGGTGTCCCTCGCGAGTTATGAACAGATTCACCGGCTTGATGTCGCGATGCACGATCTCCTGCGCGTGAGCATAGCCGAGGCCATCGAGCAGCTTGCTCATGAGCTCGAGCGTCTGCGCGAGACTCAGATCGACCCCCCGACGCAAGTACTGCTCCAGGCAGTCACCGTCGACGTATTCCATCACGAAATAAGGCCCGGCGGGATCCGCGTCCGAGAACTCGTACAAAGAAACAATGGTCGGGTGATGAAGATAGGCGACGCTAGACTCTTCGCGACGCAGCCAGTTCCACAACTCATCGGATCCAGGCGTCGGCCCGAATTTCGAATGCAGCAGCTTGATCGCGACGATGCGCCCGAGGTCCGGGTCCGTTGCCCGGTAGACGGTGCCCATGGTCCCCGATCCGAGCACTTCGAGTATCTGGTACTTGCCCAGAATTTGCGGATGCATCACGGGCTAACCGCCAACCGACCAAACGAACTTCATGTGACCCCAATGTCCTTTGCTCGATCCGTCGCGCAGCGGTGAAAACTGCGCTTTCCTTTGCACACAGCTGACGGCCGCCCGATCGAGCGCATCGGAGCCGCTGGTTTCGGTGACTGACGCATCCAATACGCTGCCTTCCGGCGATATGTACACCAGCAGGCCCACGGAGCCGGTCTGGCCTTGAGCTTCCGTAGGATGCGGACAGGCATTCATCGACGTCTGCGACTCCGGCGACGGTATGACCGCGGGAACGTGTGTACCCGTCGGCAGCGGACTATGGTCGGCGCCCGCGTGCGTATCCAGCGCCGCGGGCCGCGCCAGAACCGACGCCCCCGCATCGCCCGAGACCGACGGGTGCGCGGCTGCGGCATTCTCGACGTACGCCACATCGCCTCGATTTTTCGGTATTTCCGTCGGAACCCCTGGGACCGCTTCGCTCGGGGCCGTCACCACCGGCGGCGGCGGCGGCGGCGGGTGCAGGATGGGGTTCCACTCCGGATGCCTGCTCATTTGCATGTCCAGCTCGTGAAAGAAGATCGTATCCTTGAGCCGCGGACGGAAGCGCGCGACGAAAGGTTTCCGCCACTCGCGTGGTCCGGCGAGCCAGGCGGAAACGTCCCCGTACGACACGTCGCGGACGAACTTCGGCTCGATAACCCCGTGGAGCCGGGCCGAGATTCCAGTAGGCAGCGGATCGCGGAATGCCGTTGGCATCGCCTTCGCAAACGCCGGCGTCGGACGGGGCTGAAGTTGAACCTCGGCGGTGCCGCTTCGACTCGCAAATTCGCTGCCGCTGCTGTTCCGGGCCACGCCGCTGCCCTCGGGCTTCTGCACCCACAGCGTCATCGTGCCGCTTTCGTGAAATACCTCGTCGATCTCTTCCTGTGCATGGACGATGTACGTACCGGCACTGCTCGACCCGCCGAGATGCGTGCCCAGCACCTTGAACGACGCGGACGCAGCGGATGTCAGGGTGTCGACTTTGATCCAACCACCCAGTAGACCGAACGTCGCGCCGCCCGGTTGTCGATCCATCCAGTACGCACGAGTCGAAGATCCCAGGGCCGCGACGGCACACAAGGTTGCACCGCAGCGAAACTCAAGAATCGACAGGGAATCGGGCTTCGATTCGATCAGGTCGCCGGGGCTCAGCAAAGTGCCGGTGCCGGCCGAATAGGCGGCCGAGCCGCGAACCAAGAGGAGCGGCTCACCCTCGATGACACTCACGACCGCAGCGGTTGGCACGGGCGCCGGTGCAGACACCGCCATCGTGACGGCCGCCCATAAAAATCCCACCCCGAGCGCGCGTTTTGTTGACACGTTCATCGTCGACACTCCCTTGTGCCGCTACCGCCTCGATCGGAGCCCACAGGCCACTCCATCCCCGGGCGAGTTGCATGAGTATAGAGCGGTTCGTGCGGGAAACTCGAATCTAAATTGCAATAAAATGCGGCGCCGGGCACGGTCCCTGCGGGTTGGCTTGACAATCGATTTCCGCCTCTCTAGGTTCGGCCCGATCGAGGCGAGAGGTTCGCTCGATTTTCGCACCGCCAGGAACCCATGGGGGTGATACGGAAGGTTATGAAACCCTCTTTTACCGTGTTTGCCGCAGGATCGATTCCCATGGCCGTCGCTCTCGGTACGTTGTCGATGGGCGGAGCGACGGGATCCCCCCTCGGGGCCGATCCAGCGGCGTCGAGCGATGCGTGCAAGATGACCACGACTTTTCCTGACCACACTACTTTTGCCGAGGCATGCGTGGCGACCATCGTGCTGCCTGGCGAAGACAGGTTGGCTCCGCGTGGCGGGGTTCAATTGCTCGATGCGGGCAAACGGGCTGAAGTGTTCAACATGAATTTCTTCCTGCCCAAAGAGATCAAGCCGAACGTGACCTATGCGATTTCCACCGATAGCACGGAGAGTTTTTTGCACGGGATCGTGCAGCCTCCTGCGGCGCACGAGCTCTGCCGCATGACCAAAACATTTCCCACCAACGGGACAGTCACTTTCACGGCTGTGGGAGCAACGGGTGCCGCCCTGCATGGAGCAGTACAAGTCTACCCCGCTTGTTTCGTGAATCTGGGCACGCCTGAACAAACCCTCGTTCCCGGCGGTCAAGTCGGAGGCGGTAAAACGATGATCGTCTTCTAGTCCCGCCGCTGTGACTTTCGGCACTGCCGGCGCCTCTTCAGTGCGCGTACTGTCCACAACCATGGAACCGAGGATCCGCGAAGACATTCATCGCCGCCCGCAGACTCTCGTTTAACGCAGACTTGCGTGCCTGGTCGGTCCTTGCGGACCCGGTTCCCCTCCACCGGACACGCTCCTCACGCCGCGATTGCCTCGACGCCGCGAGTTCTGATATACGTCCCACTCGTTCCAAAACAACAGCGAAGGGAAAGCAACAATGAACAAGGAAGGGATGGTGGCTGGTGCGTGTCTGTTGGTGTTGGGTCTCTCACTTTTCACACGGCTCGGACGCGCTGACGATGTCCGAGACGAGGCCGTTCCGGAAGCTCTCAAACCCTCGGTCGGTCAGGCCCTCTCGTTATCTGCGCAAGGAGAGGGGGTACAGATCTATCAGTGTTCGCCGCTCAAGGATGACCCTGCGCGATTTGCTTGGACCCTCAAAGCGCCTGAAGCGACGCTGCGCGACGATTCCGGTAAAGCGTTAGGCAAGCACTATGTCGGCCCAACTTGGGAGGCGGTCGATGGCAGCAAGGTGGTGGGCGAGCTCGTCGCCAAAGCCGACGCACCGGACGCCGAGTCGATTCCGTGGCTGCTGCTCAAGGCCAAGTCAACGGCTGGACACGGGGTATTCAGTGAAGTGACTTCCATTCAGCGCCTGCGCACCCGCGGCGGGAAAGCACCCGCTAGCGGATGCGACGCAAGTCAGTCTGGGAAGGAAGTGCGAGTCTCGTACTCGGCCCTGTATCGCTTCTACACCTCGGGACACTAGGGCCGATCGAGAATAGTCGATCCGAAAAATCCGGCGTCGGCGGTGCGTCCAAGGCAACCCACCGACGGCGCCGGGATCTGCATCATTTGCTGGCGAGCCGAACGTCGCCGCTGCCAAACCGCAAAGAGGTCAGAACGGGCGAGTTGACGTCCTTGACCGCCTTGTCGACTGCCTTCGCGATACACGCACTCACGCCCAGGCGCAGGATCGGATCGCCGCCGCTCGAATCGTGACAGACATCTCGCGCCGCTGCACGGATGCGGCTGTAGAGAACCTTTGCTCCAGCCTCACTCGTGATATTGAGATCTGCAAATTGCACGGTTTTGCTCGGCAAGGCCTCCTCCGCCTGCACCGAAGCCGATGCGATGCAGAGCGCTGCCGCACCCAAGGTGCAGTAGATGGCCGTGTGAAGCTTTGTACGAATGGTTCTGTTCATGGTCTTTTCCTCCAGGGTTGTAGATAAGGATGTAATTCATCGACGGCCCAAGTATTCACTGCGGCCGCCGGCGGTGACTATTCGTACGATGGCTAAACTAAAGTCATATCGGGTCCCTCGAGGCGAGCACGTGCGCCGAGCTGCCGGCCAAATTTGCAGCGGCTCGATCGGGTCCTGAGACCAGCGGTCTCAGTCGACTGGGAGTCAACGTATCGGAGTGGCGAGCGAATGCTTGGCGTGGCGCTCGCGCCCACGCTACAACACTTTGATGCCGCTCTTGGCCGCGATGATCACGGCCTCAACCCGGCTTTTGGCGCCGATGATCTGGAAGATGGCGGACACATGTGCCTTCACCGTGCCTTCGGAGAGATCCAAGCGCCGGGCGATGGCCTTGTTGGATTTACCCTGCAGCAACAATCTAGCCACCTCCTGTTGACGGGGCGACAAGCGAGCGAATGCGGCCGTTACGGTTCCCGCGGCCGACCCATTCTCGATTTCGTCATCCTCATGAAGAAGATTGGGCGGCAGATAAATCCCGCCGGCGAGCACGAACTGCAGTGCCGCGATCATCAGCTTCGAGGTGTGCGCCTTCGGAATGAAGCCCACGGCGCCCAGATCGATTGCACTTCTGATATTGCGCGGATCCTCATCGCCCGAAAGAACGACCACGGAGACCTCGGGGACTGCGCCTCTGAATGCGTCGAGCGTGCCGAGTCCCTCGGTGGTGGAAAGTCCCAAATCCAACAGAACCATGCGAAAGTCCGTGACCTTGCATTCATCGATCGCGTCTTCGACACACGCGGCCTCGTGAATTGAAACGCCGGGACTTATGTTTGCCAGTAGCGCGCAAAGTCCCTCTCGAAACAAGGCGTGGTCGTCAACGGAGAGGAGATTCATCGCAGTTCACCCCCGAATGCTCATGAACCCTTACTTTTCGATCGTGCAGATACCATTGTTCGGCTTCCGGGAACCGGATCCGCAAAGACCGACCATGCACGCAAACTTGCGTTAAACGAGAGCTTGCGGGCGGCGTTGAATGTCTTTGCGGATCCTCGGTTCCTGTTCCATGGCTGGCAACGCTACGCGCACTTGTCCGCGTCGGCATGTGCCGAAAGTCATTCGAATATCGAGCGGCGGCTTCCGCGCGCCGAAGCGCGGGTCGATCTCGGCGAGAATTTCTTTCACCCGAACGTAAAGTCGAACACCTCCGCACCCGGATCGAGGAACTCGATCTCGAACTGCCGATCAGCGATCGGAATCGGCTGGCGGATCAGCTGATACATTCGCGGCTCGTCGATTCTGCCTTGCCCCTCCTCATCAACGTCGACTCCGTGGGACTTGCCCGGCGGCTGTCCGTCAATCAGCACCCGGAATCGAACCGATGTGCCGCCCGCGGCGGGCGCCATCACGAGATTAAGGTCCCGCGCATGAAAGCGGTATGAAATCCTACCGTTGGCTTTCCTGAGCGCCGCGGATTCCTTCCTCATCGTCCAGTCACCTGCAAGCGCCCACTCGTTGAGCTTCAACAGCGCCGGGACCGCGTACACCCGAGGCCGGTCGAGAAGCTCTTCACCCGGCGAAACGAAGTTCACGGCGTGCTCATAGCCGACATATGTTTCGGGTGTCGCCAGGCTTTGCCAATCGGCGGCGACTTCCGCACCCTGCGCATCGGCAGAAACCGGTGCACGCTCGAAGGCATTGTGCCCGGCCTCACTCAGCAACTGCTGGATGATGACTTCCGACTGCTCGTACTCCCCTTCGCCGAACTGGTGATGCCGGATGCGTCCCTTCGCGTCGATGAGGTAGAGAGCAGGCCAATATTGGTTGCCGAAGGCGTTCCATATCGCACGGTCGCTGTCGACCGCGATCGGATAGTCAACCTTCTGCTCCTTCGCGGCCCGGCGAACGTTGTCGACGTCCTTCTCGAAGCTGAACTCCGGCGTGTGCACGCCGATGACCACGAGTCCCTGATCCTTGTACTTCTGCGCCCAGGCACGGACGTAGGGCGCCGTGCGCCGCCAGTTGATGCAAGTATAGGTCCAGAAGTCGATGAGGACGACCTTGCCACGCAGATCTGCGGCGCTCAAGGGTTGCGAATTGAGCCACGCGTTGGCTCGCCCAAGGGAGGACATCGGCCCTTCAAAGGGCCACTTGGCTGCAATCCCGATGGAAGTAACCACACTGAGGAGTGAACCCGCGAGCCAGAGCCGATGTGCTTTCATGATATGTGCATCCTCAAAGGAGACGAATCACCCGATGAGCCGATCTGTTCATGACTAGTTTCGCACCGGCGGCGTACTTGCGCACCGATACGAAGGTGCTATAGGTGCTGGCCCGGCAGCCCCCGCAGAGCCAAGTCGGCAACGGCGATGTCTTGCACGGCGACGCCCGTCAGATCGGCGATGGTGATGTCGCTGTCGTTTCGGCGCCGCAATTCCTTACGTTCTATCAGTTCGCCAAGTTCCACCAAATCTTCCGGCGTGATCAGCCCTTGGGACAGTGCGGCAGCAGAGTCGCCATACTGCGCGCATTGCGACCGGCTATCGACGGCCCGGATCTTCGCAATCGCAAACAGAGCGGGCTCGAGCTCTTGTTTACCGCCACCGTCGGCGCCGACTGCCGTGATGTGCGTCCCTGGCTCGATGGCAGCCGCTCCGATAATCCATTGGGGCGAGGCCGTTGTCGTCACCACGAGTTGCGCGCCGGAGACTGCCGCGGCCGGCGACTCGCACACCGTGATGTCGAAGCCTCGAACGGAGACTGCCCTCGCCCGCTCCGGCGAGCGCGCCCAGAGCCGCACGGACCGACAGGTGGTCACTTCACGTAGATACTCCAGCTGCAGCCGGGCCTGGATCCCCGCCCCAATGATCGCGATCTTGTTTATTGTCGGCGGCGCGAGATATTTTGCGGCCACCGCTCCCGCTGCCGCCGTGCGAACATCCGTCATGTACCCCTCGTCTTGAAAGATGGTGAGCAGCTGTCCTGTCTGGCGGCTGAATAGCAGGACGACGCCGTTGCTCGACGCGAGACCGCGCTGAGGGTTTTCGGGAAACCCCGTTGCGATTTTTATCGTGAACGTATCCGAAGATCGCAGGAAACCGTACTTGATGTGGCAATCGCCCGGAGGATCGTCGAAATAGAGTTGTCCGACGGGCGGGACGACCGCCTCCCCGCGGGAGTACGCCACGAAAGCCCGCTCCACCGCGGTCACCAATTCGTGAGGCCGGATGACTTGCTCGATCTGTGCCCGGCTAACGACTGTCGCCATCGATACCTCCCGAATGTTCATCGCTCCGGCAGAATTTTCCGATACGCGTGCAGGTAGTCCGCGACGCTCGCCAGGAATTCCTCGAGGTGCGCCTGCGTAATGGGAAGCGAAAGGGTGATCATGCCGCGTTGTGTCACATAAAAGCCGCGAAGCAGCATCTCGAGCTGAAATAAACGGCGCACGGGGCTGCCCGGCGCTTCGACATCCCCGGGGCTGGCGATGGGCCGCGAGCCCCAGTGCGTGCTGAGCACGGCCCCAAGCCCGGTCGCTTGCAAGGCGACCTCGCTGGTACGGCCGAGTTCGTTGAGCTCATCGCGCAGCCAGTCGCCCAAGGCGTTCAATGCAATGCAGGCCTCCGTGGTGTAGACATCGCGAGCGCCGACGAGTCCCGCAGTCATCGTGATGATGTTGTTGTTGAAGGTGCCGCCGTGAGCCAGAGCACCGCCCCCTGCCACGTCGAAGTGTCGCATCAGGGGCTCGGCACCGCCGAACGCGCCGAATGCAAAGCCGCCTCCCCAGAATTTTCCGAGAGTCGTCAGGTCCGGTATGACGCCGATGCGGCCCTGTACGCCGCCGGGCCCGAGCCGCGAGCTCATCACTTCGTCGAACACGAGGAGGATGTCGAGGGCGCGAGTCTCCTCACGCAGCATGGTGAGAAACTCGAGTGTTCCTGGGATGCAGCCGCCGCCGCCGATCAGCGGCTCGACAAATACGGCCGCGAGTGACGCTCCATGCGCACGCAGAACGGCCCGGGTACCGGCGACGTCATTGTAGGTTGCCTTGACGACTTCGAAGGGAGCATTGAGCGGCGGGTCCACGTCGCCGTAAATCATGAACCCGCCGTGATAACAACCTTTGAAGACCAGAAGCTTGCGGCGCTTCGTGGCGTGTTGCGCGAGCAGTGCGGCGAACTCGCAAGCCTCCGAGCCGGAATTGCAGAATCGCACCTGCTGCATGGAAGGGATTCGCGAGCAGATGAGCTCGGCGAGTTCCACCTCCTGGTTGTTGACCGCGCTCAGCGACACCCCATTCTCGAGACAAGCGCGTACCGCCTCTTGGATCGGCGCGCAGCTGTGCCCGAAAACGCCAGCGGCATAGTCGCCCATCAAATTGAGGTAAGTATGGCCGTCGAGATCGGTGAGATGTCCGCCCTTGCCGCGAACCATCGTCACAGGAAACGGACCGTAGTAGAGAGTCTGCCGCGCGTTACCTCCCGGCAACACGCGCCGCGCGCGATGATGGCGGGCATGGCTCAGCGGATTGGCCGCGGTGAATCGCTGTTCGGCCGCGTGCAGCGCGGCTTCGAGCGCCGGCGTGGT
>DATMNF010000068.1:0-19994 GCA_035569355.1 Steroidobacteraceae bacterium | reverse complement strand
TTCATGAAGCAGCTCGATGTCGATGCCGATGTCGCCAGCATATTGGTGCAGGAGGGCTTTTCGACCATCGAGGAGATCGCCTACGTCCCGGCGAGCGAATTGAACGGCATCGAGGAGTTCGACGAAGAAATAGTCAAGGAGCTGCGCACGCGCGCCCGCGATGTGTTGCTGACGCAGGCGATCGCGAGCGAAGAATCGGTGGATGGCGCAGAACCGACCCCGGAGCTCATCGAGATCGCCGGCGATTCTCTCGCCAAGGCTTTGGCGCGCAAAGGGATTCGCACGCGCGATGACCTGGCCGATCTGGCCGTCGACGAACTGGTCGAGGTCGGGAGCATCGATGAGAAGAAGGCCGGTGAACTGATCATGGACGCCCGCAAACACTGGTTCGCGGAAGAAGCTAAGGTTTAGGAGCAAGTATGGCAGATGTTACCGTCGCCCAATTCGCCGAGGTGCTGAAGGTCCCGGTCGATCGGCTGCTGCAGCAGCTCGATCAGGCGGGGATCAAAGTAGACGGCGCGGAGGACATGATCAGCGAGGACGCGAAGCACGAGCTGCTCACGCATCTGCGGCGCAGCCACGGGCATGACGACGTACAGGCCGATGCGGCTCCCCGCAAGATCACGTTGCGGCGCAAATCCCAGTCCGAGCTCAAGCTCGCTAGCCCTCAGGGGCGCGCACGCACCGTGAACGTCGAGGTGCGCAGCAAGCGTACCTACGTCAAGCGCGAGGTTCTCGAGGATCAGGCGCGTCATCAACAGGAAGAGATCGAGCGGCAGCGCGAGACGGAAGAGCAGGCCAAGGCCGCCCTCGAACGGGCAGAGCGCGAGCGGCTCGAGAAGGAGCGCCTGGATCGCGAGCGGCTCGAGGAAGAGACCCGCCGCCGCACCGACGAAGAGGTGCGCAAGCGGACCGCGGAAGAGGAGGCGCGCCGCATCGCCGAAGCGCAGGCCCGCGAGGTGGCGGAGCGCGAACGCAAGGCCGCCGCGGCAAAGCCCGGCAAGGCGGCGCGAGCCGCGGTGGACGACAAGGCCACGCGCTACGGCCGTCAGGAGCTGCACATCGTCGGCGACGTGAGCTCGCGGCACAAGAAGAAGAAGTCGCGCGACGGGCGCCGCCGTTCCGTCGGCGGCGAATCCGATGCCAAGCATGGATTCGAAATGCCGACCGAGCGCGTGGTGCGCGAGGTGGCGATCGGCGAGGCGATGACCGTCGGCGAGCTGGCGCAGAAAATGGCCGTCAAAGCCACCGAAGTCATCAAGGTCATGATGAACATGGGCGTGATGGCGACGATCAATCAGATGATCGAGCAGGACACGGCGGTATTGGTGGTCGAGGAAATGGGCCACACGGCGGTCTTGCGCAAGGAAAACATCATCGAGGACGATCTGCAGGGCGAAACCGACTCCTCGCTCGAGGTGCTGCCGCGTCCGCCGGTCGTGACCGTGATGGGGCACGTCGATCACGGCAAGACCTCATTGCTCGATTACATACGCCGCACCAAGGTGGCGGCCGGCGAGGCGGGCGGGATTACGCAGCATATCGGTGCGTACCATGTGGAAACGGCCAAGGGCATGGTGACTTTTCTCGATACGCCCGGTCACGCGGCCTTCACCTCGATGCGCGCTCGCGGTGCGCAGGTCACCGATATCGTGATCTTGGTGGTGGGCGCGGACGACGGCGTCATGCCGCAGACCATCGAAGCGATTCAGCATGCGCAAGCAGCCAAGGTGCCGATCGTGGTGGCGCTCAACAAGATGGACAAGCCGGAAGCGGACGCGGAAAAGGTCAAGCAGGAACTGACCAAATACGGCGTGATACCGGAGGAATGGGGCGGGGAGAACATCTTCGTGCCGGTATCCGCAAAAACCGGACAAGGCGTCGATCAGTTGATCGACAGCCTCCTGTTGCAGGCCGAAGTGCTCGAGTTGAAGGCGCCGACCACGGGGCTCGCGGCGGGCTATGTGATCGAGTCGAGTCTCGAGAAGGGCCGCGGCGCCGTCGCAACGGTGCTCGTGCTGCGCGGCACGCTCAAGCTGGGGGACCCTTTGCTGATCGGCCAGGAATTCGGCCGGGTGCGCGCATTGTTCAATGAGGCGGGAGAGGCCGTCGATGCGGCGGGGCCTTCGATTCCCGTCGTGGTGCTGGGGCTGTCGGGCGCGCCGAATGCGGGCGATGAGTTGCTGGTGGTGGAGACCGAGCGCAAGGCGCGTGAGGTCGCCACGCATCGCCAGTCCAAGTCGCGCGACGTCAAGCTCGCGCAGAAGAGCGCAAACATGCAGGACGTGTTCTCGAGCATGGGCGAGAACAAGGCGGACCTGGTGCAGCTCTTGGTCAAAGCCGATGTGCAAGGCAGCGTCGAGGCGTTGCGCGACGCGCTCAATGCGCTGTCCACCGGCGAGGTCGCCGTGAACATCGTGGCCTCGGGCGTCGGGGGCTTGACCGAATCGGATGTCACGCTGGCTGCCGCCTCAAAAGCGCGGATCATCGCGTTCAACGTGCGCGGCGACGCCGCCGCCCGCGCCGCCATCAAGGATCACGGCGTCGACGTTCGCTACTACGGCATCATTTACGAGGTCATTGACGACATAAAGGCCGTGCTCACCGGCATGCTTGCCCCGGAGGTCAAGGAGCAGATCGTGGGCCTTGCTGCGGTGCGCAGCGTCTTTCGCTCGAGCAAGTTCGGCACGGTTGCGGGCTGCATGGTGATCGACGGCTACGTGCGGCGCAATTTTCCGATCCGCGTGCTGCGCAACAACGTCGTGATTTTCGAGGGCGCATTGGAATCGCTGAAGCGCTTCAAGGACGACGTCAACGAAGTGCGTGCGGGAACCGAGTGCGGCATCGGCGTGAAGAACTATAATGACGTGCAGGAAGGCGACCAGATCGAGTGCTACTCCCGTGTTGAAGTCGCACGGACTCTTTAGACCATTATCGGGCGGGGTCGCCTCGACCCCGTTGGTCCTGCGCGAAGCGCATGAAAACTAATCCTCGCGCCCGGCGGCTGGGCGAGCAGATCCAGCGCGAGCTGACGGAGCTGCTGCGCCGTGATGTCAAGGACGAGCGCATCGGCAATGTGACCATCACGGCCGTGAGCGTCACCGGGGATTTGCGCACGGCCCGCGTGTACTACTTGGTATTCGGCAAGGATGGCCCCGACCCCAAAGTGCAACGCGGTCTGGACAGTGCCGCGGGCTTCCTGCGCAATGCCTTGTCGAAGTCATTGATGATTCGCTATACGCCCACCTTGAGTTTCGAACTCGACACCACGATCGAACACGGTGTGCGCCTGACTCAATTGATCGACTCGGTCAATAAGCCCGAGAGCCGCGCCGCAGGCGCGCCGGAGGAGGGTCATGTGGTCGACGAAGGCGACCCTGTTCCCAGAGAATCGTAATGCCGGCCGACATCCACGGTATTCTCTTGCTCGATAAGCCGGTGGGCTTGAGCTCGGCGGGCGCGGTCGCGCGCGTCAAGCGGCTTTTCAACGCCCGCAAGGCAGGACATACCGGATCTCTCGATCCGCTGGCCTCTGGATTGCTGCCGATCTGTTTCGGCGAAGCCACGAAGTTCGGTGCGCAGCTCCTGGATGCCGATAAGACCTACCGGGTGACGGTGCGCTTGGGCGAGCGCACTCCGAGTGCCGATCGTGAGTCCGAAGTGATCGAAAGGCGTGATTTGCCGCCCTACACCGTGCTCATGCTCGAGGAGACGCTGCGCCATTTTCCTCGAGAATACGCCCAAGTGCCGCCGATGCATTCCGCGCTCAAGCAGCAAGGCAAGCCGCTGTATGAATACGCGCGCGCGGGCATCACTCGCGAGCGATCCGCACGCGCCATCATCATCCACGAGCTGCAGCTGCTCGACTGGCGGGCGCCGGATTTGTCATTCGACGTGCGCTGCTCGAAGGGCGCCTACATCCGGGTTCTCGCCGAGGATTTGGCGGCCCGACTCGAGACGATCGGCCACTTGGCGGCGCTGCGAAGGCTCGGCGTTGCGCCATTCGGTTCGGAGCCGCAATGGTCCTTCGAGGCGTTGGAGTCCATGAGTTCGGCGGAGCGGCAGCAGCTGCTGCTGCCCGTCGATGCTGCGCTGCTGACCTGGCGGCGGTTGGACTTGTCCGCGGGGGGCGTCAGCGCGTTTCGGCAGGGCCGAGCAGTGTCGATCCCGGTCGACTTGCCGGAATGCTCTCCAGGCACCGTGCGTATCTACGCGGCAGGGTTGGGATTTCTGGGCTTGGGGGAGATCGAAGCCCCCGGCCGGTTGGTTCCACTGCGGCTGATTGCCAACGAGAGGCGAATCCCTGCTTGAGGGGGAGTGCCGCGACGCGTACAATGCGCGCCTTCTTAAAGGGTCTAAGTTATTGATTGAGGTTTGATTTCAATGCCACTCACTCGAGAAGAAAAGACGGGCGTCGTCGGTAAGTTCCAGCGCAGCGCGCAAGACACCGGTTCTCCCGAAGTTCAAATTGCCTTGTTGTCCGAGCGGATCAACGGCTTGAGCCAGCATTTCACCACCCACAAGGCCGATCACGCGTCGCGCCGCGGGCTGCTCAAAATGGTCAACCAGCGCCGCAAGCTGCTCGATTATCTCAAGAGCAGAACTCCGGACAAGTACGCGCAATTGGTCGAACGCTTAGGTTTACGCCGCTGACAGGCGCCACCGCGGGCTAGATGCTTGGAGCATTCGGCCTTCGTCTACACATTTCCGAATACGCAAAGGGGCTCTACGTGAGCGCTATCAAAAAAAGTTTTAAATATGGTGACCACACCGTAACCATTGAGACGGGCGAACTCGCCCGTCAGGCCGACGGCGCAGTGCTCGTCACCATGAGCGACACGGTGGTGCTCGTGACGGCGGTAGGCCTGAAGAAGCCGACCCCCGGCCGAGATTTTTTCCCGCTGACGGTGAATTATCAGGAAAAGACCTACGCCGCGGGCCGCATTCCCGGAGGCTTTTTCAAGCGCGAAGGCCGCCCAACGGAGAAAGAGACCCTGACCTCGCGGCTCATCGATCGCCCGATCAGGCCGCTGTTCCCCGAAGGCTTCATCAACGACGTACAGGTGGTGGCGTCGGTCCTGTCGGTCAATGCGGAAGTCGATCCCGACATCGCATCGTTGCTCGGCGCGTCGGCGGCTCTGGCGATATCCGGAATGCCGTTCATGGGCCCGATCGGCGCAGCGCGCGTGGGGTATCTGGACGGCAAGTACATTCTCAATCCCACCGCGACCCAGCTGGCCGAATCGAAACTCGATCTCGTCGTCGCGGGCACCCAAGAAGGCGTGCTGATGGTCGAATCCGAAGCCGGCGGCTTGAACGAGGAAACCATGCTCGGCGCCGTCATGTTCGGTCACGAACAAATGCAGACAGCCATCAGGGCGATCAACGAACTTGCGGCGGAAGCGGGCAAGGAGAAATGGGTCTGGTCCGCGCCCGAACCGAACACGGCTTTGAAGGGGGCAGTGGCCTCCCTCGCCGAGAAGCAGCTCGCGGCCGCCTATGCGCTCACCGAGAAGCAGCAGCGCCATGCCAAGATCGGCGAGATCAAGAGCGCGACGCTCGAGGCGCTGACGAAGCCCGGTGCATCGGGCGAACCACCCAAATTCACGGCCGACCAGGTCGCCGGTGAATTCTTCAATCTGGAATACCGCCTGGTGCGGGAACGCATCCTCGAGGGCCACCCGCGCATCGACGGGCGGGACACCAGGACCGTGCGCGGCATCAATATCCGCACCGGCGTGCTGGCGCGAACCCACGGCTCGGCTTTGTTCACCCGCGGCGAAACGCAGGCGCTGGTGGTCACGACTTTGGGTACCGGGCGCGATGCGCAGATCATCGATGGCCTGACCGGCGAGCGCAAAGAGCCGTTCATGCTGCACTACAATTTCCCTCCTTTCAGCGTCGGCGAGACCGGCATGATGGGTTCGCCGAAGCGGCGCGAGATCGGTCACGGCAATTTGGCCAAGCGCGGCGTCAAGGCGGTGATGCCGGGCGTGGAGAAATTCCCGTACGTCATCCGGGTCGTGTCGGAAATTCTCGAATCGAATGGATCGAGCTCCATGGCCTCCGTATGCGGCACGAGCCTCGCACTGATGGACGCGGGTGTGCCGATCAAGGCGCCGGTGGCCGGAGTCGCGATGGGTCTCGTCAAGGAAGGCGCACGCTTCCAGGTCCTTACCGACATCTTGGGCGATGAGGATCATCTCGGCGACATGGACTTCAAAGTAGCCGGGACGAAGGACGGCATCACCGCCCTGCAGATGGACATCAAGATCACGAGCATCACGCGCGAGATCATGAAGGTGGCGCTGGATCAGGCCCGCGATGGCCGCCTGCACATCTTGGGAGAGATGAACAAGGTCCTCTCCAAGCCGCGCGAGACCATGTCGGAGTGGGCGCCGACCATCATCACCTTGAAGATCGATCCCGAAAAAATCCGCGACGTGATCGGCAAGGGCGGCGCCGTCATCCGGCAAATCACCGAAGAGACGGGCACCTCGATCGACATCGAGAACGACGGCACTGTCAAGATCGCCTCCGTGCAGGGGGCTGCGGGACGAGAAGCGCAGCGGCGCATTGAACTCATCACCGCCGACGTCGAAGTAGGCAGAGTGTACGAAGGCAAAGTCGCTCGGCTGATGGACTTCGGCGCCTTCGTCACCATCCTTCCGGGCCGCGACGGCTTGGTGCATATCTCGCAGATTTCCGAAGAGCGCGTCGAGCGCGTCGGCGACAAGTTGAAGGAAGGCGATGTGGTGCGCGTGAAGGTTCTCGAGGTGGATCGGCAGGGGCGCGTGCGCTTGTCGATGCGCAATGTCGACGCCGCATAGGCCGCGTGCCTAGGAGCGCGACGTGATTTGTTGACCCGCGATTTTGCGGCGCCTGAACTTCACGTCGGCGAGGTTTGAGGTTCGTGCCGACGAGTTCACTTCGTATCGAGGTGCTCGTCGCGCTCTTTATCGCCGTCGCGCGCACGGACCGGGGACAGTGCCTTGAAGGAATCTTCCCCCGAGCGGACACGAGGCGGCCGAACCGGCGGCTGCTGGCTCATGATCTGCTTCAGGTTCTGCTCCAAGTGACCGCTGACGATTCCCTGCACATTGGTGCCGTACGCGCGGATCACGTTGACCATGAAATCCTGACTCAGGATCGGCTCGGCAAGATGTTCTTGCTCCGCGATCACCTGCAGCAAAATGCTGCGCGTGATGTCGGCATTGTTCTTCTTGTCCACGACGACGAACTCGATCTTCTCGACGACCAAGCGCCTCACGTCGGCCAGCGTGATGTACCGGCTTTCAACCGTGTCGTACAGGCGACGATTCGGATATTTCTTTATCACTCGCGGTTCGCTCATAAGGCTCCTCGCTCGTGTTGGCCGACGCGCCGCCGGAAGATGCCGGTTCGTGCCTGACCACGCGTGACCCATTCCGTTAGGACCGGATCAAGGATAGCGCAATGCAGCGCTAAGGCAAATCGGCATTTTTTCCTATATTTTTTAGTCCGTTACACGCACGTTCAAGCGCCTCGGAACCCGCTCGATGCGGAACCGGGAGATCGCCCAATCCCAGGCCTCCCTCAGGGTGGCCGTCGCCAGCGAATTGGGGGGCTCGAGCCCCAACAGGGAAAATACCGCCAGCAGTTGCGGCAGGGTCGATTGGGTGTCCAACGGGACGCTGCGCCGCGACTTGGCCAGTTTCGTGTCGTCCGCTTCGGTGAGCACCGGGACATGCGCGTAAGCAGGGTGCGGCAAGCCCAAAGCCCTTTGCAAATAGATCTGCCGCGGAGTGTTGTCCAGCAGATCGGCGCCGCGCACGACATGAGTCACCCCTTGTGCCGCATCGTCGACGACGACCGCCAACAGGTAAGCAAATATTTGGTCGCGGCGCCTTAGAATCACGTCGCCCACGGCAGCGCCGACATCTTGGCGATAGCTTCCCTGAATGCGGTCGGTAAACCCGATAGTTCCGTCCTCGACCCGCAGCCGCGTGGCAGTCGCAACCCCCCGGGACATCGGCTCGAGCCGGCAGGTGCCGGGATAGCGAGCCTCGTCCTCGAGCTGCAGGCGGCTGCAGGAACACTCGAAGGTCAGATGTTGAGCCTGCAAGGCATGCAAGGCACTGGCGTAGCGTTCGCTGCGATCGCGCTGGCGAACGACATCGCCATCCCATTCGAATCCGTAGGCCTCCAGGGTGCGTAGGATGCCAACGGCGGCGCCGGCGATCTCGCGCGGCCAATCGAGATCCTCCATCCGCACGAGCCAGCGGCCGCCGTGAGCCCGCGCGTCGAGGAAGCTTGCCGCCGCCGTATAAAGGGAACCCAAATGCAAGGCGCCCGAAGGCGTCGGGGCGAAGCGGCCTACATAGCTGCCGACCGGCTGCTCAGCCGTCTTATCGGTACCGGTCGTCGCGGTCGCCGTACTGCTTTTCCCGGCGCTCGCGCCGCTCCTGGGCTTCCACCGACAACGTCGCTACGGGCCGGGCTTCCAGTCGCTTGATGCCAATCTCTTCGCCGGTCTCGAGGCAATAGCCGTACGAACCATCCTCGATACGCTTCAGCGCCTCGTCAATTTTCCGGATCAGCTTGCGCTCGCGATCGCGCGTGCGCAGCTCGAGGCTGAATTCCTCTTCTTGAGTGGCTCTATCATTCGGATCGGGGAAATTGGCCGCCTCGTCCTTCATGTGCAGCACCGTACGGTCGACCTCAACCATGAGATCGCGCTTCCAATTCTGCAGTATCCGAGCGAAATGCTCCAACTGCTCCTTGTTCATGTACTGCTCGCCGCGGCGGGCGATGTACGGCTTCACATTGCGCGGGCCCGCCAGCAAACTGGCGGAGACGGCGGATTCGCCGTCCGCGTCCTCATCGTTTTGCGGCACGCGGGTCAGCACGAGCGGACGCGTATCGAATCTAATCGGAGCGACTTTTTCACTGACGGGTTCCGGCTTGACCCGCGGCGGCGCTTTGGCCACCGCGGGCGGCGTAGCCGACACTGGCTTCGCGATCGCGGGTTTGGCGATCACGGGTTTGGCGATCACGGGTTTGGGAACTGGTTTATTGGGTTTCACAGGTACCTTCGATGTGGCAAGCGATGGCTTCACTTTCGTGGGCGGTCGAACCGCCTTTTTGGGAGCGGCTGCTTTGTGAGTCGCTTTCTTGGGTGTCGCCTTACCTGGCCGCTTAGCCGCTTTATTCGGTTTCTTCGAGGGCATGTGTAGTCTCCGCTCCTAACGAAAGAGCGCGCGATTATACCGACGCAATCAGGCCTGTACAGACCACTTGAGCAACATATTTTTATACTTAAGCCTATGATTGGGAAGCGAAACCCTGCGGACGGGGGCGGGGAGGGTGCGGCCGCGCGCCGCTTCGGGCCCTAGGGGGGGTTAATCGGGGCGGCGCCGGACCAGCCGGGGCGCCGGTGCTCGGCCACGACGGCCGTATGAATGCCGCCTCGCACGTTGAATTGCGCCAAAAGGCGCATGAATCGAGGATCCGTAGCCGCCACCAGATCGTTCAAGATTTCATTGGTCACCGCCTCGTGAAACGCGCCGCGGCTGCGGAAAGACCAGATGTAGAGCTTCAGCGACTTGAGTTCGACGCAGCGCTCATGGGGAACGTATTCGAGATTGAGCGTGGCGAAATCCGGCTGTCCCGTTTTCGGGCAGAGACAGCTAAACTCCGGGATAGTCATGCGTATGGTGTAGTCCCGTTCGGGCGACGGGTTTGCAAAGGTTTCCAAGCGGCTGCTGGGTTCGGTCATGGACGAGACTTCGGCGACAACGCCTTGGGCTTTACGAAAGTGATCTTTACTTTACACTACGCGCCACATCGACGGCCACGCAGAGAGGCTCCTGAGGGTCACCGAAAATAATGCGCTTAACGAAACTCAAGATTTCAGGTTTCAAGTCCTTCGTGGATCCGACGACGGTTACTTTTCCGAGCAGTTTGACGGGGGTCGTGGGCCCCAACGGGTGCGGTAAATCCAACATCATCGATGCCGTGCGCTGGGTGATGGGCGAAATTTCGGCGAAGCATTTGCGCGGCGAATCCATGGCCGACGTCATCTTCAACGGCTCTTCCGCGCGCAAGCCGTTGGGCGCCGCGTCGGTTGAACTGGTGTTCGACAATTCCGACGGCAAGATTGGCGGAGAGTACGCGGCCTACAACGAGGTTGCGCTGCGCCGCGCGGTAAGCCGCGACGGAACCTCCGACTACTTCATCAACGGCATCAAGGTGCGCCGCAAGGACATCACTCAGCTGTTCCTCGGCACGGGCTTGGGGACGCGCAGTTACGCCATCATCGAGCAAGGCATGATTTCCCGGGTGATCGAAGCGCGGCCGGACGATCTGCGCGCGTTCCTGGAGGAAGCCGCGGGCATCTCCCGCTACAAGGAGCGGCGCCGCGAAACGGAGAACCGGATCGGCCACACGCGCGAGAACCTGGATCGGCTGAATGATCTGCGCGAAGAGGTCGAAAAGCAGATTCGCCACTTGCAGCGCCAGGCCGCGACCGCACGACGCTACCAGACGCTGAAAGAGGATGAGCGCAAACTGCAGGCCGAATTGCTCGCCTTGCGCATGCAGAGCCTGGACGCCGAGGCGCAGGCGCGCGACGCGGCGACATCGAGCTGCGAGACCGCGATGCATTCGGTCCTCGCGGACTTGCGCGAAGTCGAGGCCGACATCGAACGCATTCGCGCCGATCAGGCGACAAAAGCCGACACCCTCGGTGCGATACAGAGCCGCTTCTACCAGGCGGGCGGCGAGGTCACGCGCATCGAACAAGGCATTCAATTCACACGCGAGCTGCGGCAGCGGCAGCGCGCGGACTTGGAACAGGCGGAGGCGCAGGTTGCCGACCTGACCCAAGTTCTGCAACGCGACCGGAGCCAGCTCGAAGATCTGTCGCGGGAGCTCGACACGATGGTGCCCGGCCTCGACGCGGCCCACGCCAAGGAGCATCGCACCACTCAGGCGCTGGCAAGCTGCGAGCACGCCCTCGCGGCCTGGCAGCAAACCTGGGATGCGCACGCGCAGGCGGTCGCTCTGAGTCAGAGCGAGACGGGCGCCGAGCGCGCGCGCATCGAGCAGCTGGAGAGTCAGCTGGGACGGCTGCTGCTGCAGCAGGAGCGCCAGGAGAGCGAGCGCTCGACGCTAGCCCAATCGCAGCCTGCGGTTCCATTGGAAACGCTCGAGCTGCATGCGAGATTGGCCCGCGACGCGGGGGAAAAGGCCGCGGCCGAGCTCCAGGAACTGCTGGCCCAGCTCGTCGTCGCCAGAGATCATGAGCGCGAGCAGTCGCAGGCCCTCATCGACCTGCGCACGCGCTGGCAAGAGGCGCTGGGTACCCAGGTGTCGACCGAGGCGCTGCAGCAAGCCGCGCTCGGCAAGGTATCGGGCAAAGTCACCGAGTGGTTGAAGTCCAAGTCCCTCGACCGGCAACCCCGCGTCGCGCAGCAGCTGCGCGTCGATCGGGGCTGGGAGCGCGCCGTGGAAACGGTGCTCGGATCCTATCTGGAGGCGGTGTGCGTCGAGGGCCTGGACAGCGTCATCGATTTGCTAGCGAGCTTCGATGGCGGCCACTTGGCCGTGGTGAGCGTGGGCGATACGGCCGCCGTACGCGGCCACGCCGCCTCGCTGCAGGCGAAAGTCCAGGGTTCGACCGTGCTCGGTTCGATGCTCTCTTCGGTGTACACCGCCGAGACCTTGAATGAGGCGCTTCGCCTGCGAAGCCGCTTGGGTCCCGGCGAATCGGTGGTTACGCGCGACGGTATCTGGCTGGGGTCGGATTGGCTGCGACTGTCGCGCGATGCGGACCCGCACACGGGCGTTATCGAGCGCGAGGAAACCCTGCGCGAGATTCGCACGCAGTTGAGCGGACTCGCGGACGAGCTCAAGGAGCTCGAGCAACGTCTGGAAGTCACTCGTGAGCGTGTGCGCGACCACGAAGATCAGCGCGACCGCATCCAAGTGGACGTCAACAGGCTGCATCGCGAACACGTCGATCGGCGCGCCGAGCTGGACGCCGCGCAGGCGCGCAACGTCGATGCGGCGCGGCGCATGACGCAGCTCGAGACGGGCCTCGTCGACGTGCGCAACGAGCTGCAACTCACGGAATCGGATCTGCGCGCGGCGCGCGGACGCATGGAGGCGGCCATCGAGAAATTGGCTGCTCTCGAGCCGCAGCGCGTCGCGCTCGAACACGAGCGCGACCGCATGCGGGCCGAAGTCGGCACGGCGCGCGCGGCGGCGCTGTCGGCGCAGCAGACAGCACGGGAAATGGCGCTGCAAGTGGAGTCGCGCCGTTCGTCGCACTCTTCGTTGACCACGGCGCTGTCGCGTATCGAGAAGCAGCTCGAAGGCCTCGAGAACCGGCGCAACGAGCTGGCGGGCCAGCTCGAGGGGGGCGAAGCACCGCTCGCCGCGGCGCAGGGTCAGCTCGAACAGGCTTTGCGGGTCCGCGCGGAAATCGACGGTGAGCTGCAGGCGGCCAGGATCGCGAGCGAAGAGCTGGATGCGCGGCTGCGCGAGCGCGATTCCGGTCGCGTCGCCGTCGAGCAGCGGGTCGAAGCGGCGCGTGCCGATCTGGATGAAGCACGACTGGCTGCATCGCAAGTGCGAGTACGCCGCGAAAGCGTCAGCGAACAGCTGGCGGCCACCCATTTCGAGCTCGCCGAACTGGTCGCGCAGCTCGCTGCGGAGGCCACGGTGACGGACTGGGAGTCGCAGCTCGAGGAAACCAAGGGAAAAATAGAGCGCCTCGGCCAGGTCAATCTCGCTGCCATCGGAGAATTCAAGGAGCAATCGGAACGCAAGGAATATCTGGATCGGCAATGTAAAGATCTGACGGACGCATTGGAAACGCTCGAATCGGCGATGCGCAAAATCGACCGGGAAACCCGCACGCGTTTTCAGGACACTTTCGACAGGGTGAACGCCGGTCTGAAAGAAAAATTTCCGCGCCTTTTCGGCGGGGGACACGCCTACCTGGAGCTCACCGGCGAAGACGGTTCGGCAGCCGGGGTGTCCGTCATGGCGCGTCCGCCGGGCAAACGCAACAGCACCATCAGCCAGCTCTCGGGCGGCGAGAAGGCGCTGACCGCGGTCGCGTTGGTGTTTGCGATTTTCGATTTGAACCCGGCTCCCTTCTGTCTGTTGGACGAGGTCGACGCGCCGCTCGATGAGAACAACGTCGGGCGCTTCTGCGACATCGTGCGCGACATGTCGCGCAACGTTCAATTCATATTCATCACGCACAACAAGAGCACCATGGAGCTCGCGTCGCAATTGGTCGGCGTTACCATGAACGAGCCGGGAGTGTCGCGGTTGGTGGCAGTGGACGTCGATGAGGCCGTGCGCATGGCGGCGATGTAGGGCTGGCAGCGGGGAACCTAGCACTTGGCCGCCGAGCTTCGCTGGATATTGCTGGGCTTGAGCGTGCCGCTGCTTGCGTTCATTTGGTGGTGGACGGTACGCCGCTCCGGCCAAGCGCCGGGGAACGCGGAGCTGCGCGAATCCACACCCCCGCTCGATCCTCGATACGCCGATTCGGACGACGACGACATGCGCACGCAGCCGGAGCCGCGCGACTGGAGTGTTTCTCCTTTCGAGCCGCTCAATATCCGCTCTGCCGACTTCGATCCCGTGCCGGTCCTGGATGGTCCGATCCTGGTCAACGCAGATCCGACGCCCGTGGCGGCGCCCGCACCCGCGCCCGGACCCACGCCGCCGTCTTTCGCCACGCCCGACCCCGTGTCCCCGACTGCGGCAACTGCCGGGGAAGCGACCGTCGCCGGAACGGCGTCCGCCGCGGGGTCGATTGCCGAGCACAGTGACCGCCTGGCCGCGGCCGCCGCCCCCGACGCGGCGGAATTGCAGAAGATCGTCACCGTTCGTGTTTGCGCCGCCGGTGAGATGCGTTGGTCCGGCACTCAATTGATGGCGGCGTTCGAATTGCACGGCCTCGCGTTTGGGCGTTACCAGGTGTTTCACCGCAGACATGCGGACGGCCGCAGCCTGTTCTGCGTTGCAAGTCTCATTGAGCCAGGAACGTTCGACATCGCCAAAATGCCGGCCCAAGAATTTCGAGGCGTGACCCTGTTCGCCGTATTGCCGGGGCCTCTTGCACCTCTCGAAGCGATGGATGAGCTCGTGGGTACGGCGCGCGGACTTGCGGAGGAATTGTCCGGCATGGTGCAGGACGCCAAGGGCATGCCTCTGTCGCCGCAGCGCGCGGCGGCGTTACGCGAGGACGTTGCGCGCTTTCAGGCGTCGCTGGCGCGGAATTAGCTCATGTGTGCACAGCAAGCGGCGGGTCCGGCCGAGCAGGCGGCGGCGCGCATCGCCGAACTCAGGGAAACGCTGGAACGCTACAACTACCGCTATTACGCGCTCGATGATCCGGAGGTCCCGGACGCCGAGTACGACCGGCTCATGCTCGAATTAAAGGGCCTCGAAACGCAGTATCCGCATTTGCTCACGCCGGATTCACCGACGCAGCGGGTCGGGGCCGCTCCGGTCGCCGCTTTCGGTGCGGTAAAGCACCGACTTCCCATGCTGTCCTTGGACAATGCGTTCAGCGACGCTGAAGTGCGCGACTTCGACCGCCGGATCCGCGAACGCCTGGCTCGGGAGGGACCCATTCGCTACGCGGCAGAGCCGAAACTGGACGGCCTGGCCGTCAGTGCCCGGTATGAGAACGGCTCGTTCGTCCAAGGCGCAACCCGCGGCGACGGCGAAACCGGCGAGGACATCACGCAGAACCTCCGCACGATCAAGGCCCTTCCCTTGAAGCTGCGCGCCGATCGGCCCCCGCGGGTGCTGGAGGTCCGCGGCGAGGTCTTCATGCCATTGGCGGGATTCGAGCGTTTCAACCACGAAGCGATCGCGCGCGGCGAAAAGAGCTACGTCAATCCGCGCAATGCAGCGGCGGGAAGTTTGCGCCAGCTCGATGCCAGGATGACGGCCGCTCGCCCGCTCGATCTGTTCATCTATGGGCTCGGGGTCGTGGAGGGGAGCGAGTTGCCCGCACAGCACAGCGCGACTTTGCAGGCGCTGCGCCAGTGGGGTTTCAAGATCTGTCCGCAAACCCGCGTCGTGGATGGCGTCGAGGGGTGTCTGGATTACTACCGGGAGATCGGTGCGCTGCGCCCGACGCTGCCCTACCAGATCGACGGCGTGGTTTACAAAGTCGACGATCTGGAGCTGCAGCGGCAGTTGGGCTTCGTCTCGCGCGCACCACGCTGGGCAATAGCCCATAAGTTCCCCGCTGAAGAGGCTTTGACGGTGGTGCGTTCCATCGAGTTTCAAGTCGGGCGCACCGGCGCGCTGACGCCCGTGGCGCGGCTCGAGCCGGTGTTCGTGGGCGGCGTGACCGTCGGCAACGCAACTCTGCACAACATGGATGAATTGACGCGCAAGGACGTGCGCGTGGGCGACACGGTGGTGATCCGGCGCGCCGGAGACGTGATCCCGGAAGTAGTTCGGGTGCTGCCCGAGCGTAGGGTCGAAGGTGCCACGCTGGTCCCCCTGCCGAACGTGTGCCCGGTGTGCGGTTCTCCGGTGGTGCGCGAGGCCGAGCAGGCGGTCGCGCGCTGTACCGGCGGCAGGAGTTGCGCGGCGCAGCGCAAAGAGGAGATCAAGCACTTTGCCTCGCGCCGCGCCTTGGATATTCAGGGTCTCGGCGACAAGCTCGTCGAGCAGCTCGTCGACCGCGACTGGGCTCGAACTCCGGCGGATCTTTTTGCCCTGCAAGCGGAGCAACTCTCGACGCTCGAGCGAATGGGCGAGAAATCGGCGCAGAAGCTGCAATCAGCCATCGAAGCCTCGAAGCATACGAGTTTGCCCCGTTTTCTCTATGCCCTCGGCATTCGCGACGTGGGGGAGGCGACGGCGCTAGCGCTTGCGCAGCATTTCGGCAATATTGCGGCGTTGCGCGGCGCCGGGACGGAGGCGATCCAGCGCGTTCCCGACGTGGGCCCCGTGGTCGCAAGAAATGTCGCAGCCTATTTTCAGGATCCCGACAATGCAGCCATCGTCGATCGGCTGCTCGCCGCCGGCATCAGCTGGCCTGCCCCCGCGCCGCTCGATGTCCATTCGGAGCTGACAGGAAAGACTTTCGTGCTGACGGGAACTCTGCAGGCGCTGACACGCGAGGCGGCCGAGGAAGCCATCGTGCGGCTCGGCGGCAAGGTGAGCGGCAGCGTGTCGAAGAAAACGAACTACGTCGTGGCTGGGGCCGAGGCGGGCTCCAAACTCAGAAAGGCGGAGCAACTCGGCGTCGCGGTGCTCGACGAGGCGGAGTTCCTACGAATGCTCGAGCAGTAGCCCGAAGGGCGCGGGCCCTGGATGGGCCCGCGTCAACGCAACGAAACCGCTGCTTTTCTCCGGACGTTTAGATGGGATTCTTTTCGATCTTGGCGGACTTCTTCAGGTCTTCGATATACGCCTGGAATTTCTTCTGCATGATGCCGTTGGAAAGCTGAGCCTTCATTTGGTCGAAGGGTGAATCGCGGATATCGTCGAGTCTGATGATGTGCCAGCCATACTGGGTCTGCACCGGCTCGGATGTGACTTCGCCCTTCTTCAAACTCTTGACCGCGTCGCCGAACGGCTTGACCATGCGCGCCGTCGTGAACCAACCGAGGTCGCCGCCATTCGCCTTCGAATTGTCGGTCGATTCGGCTTTCGCAACGTCTTCGAACTTGGCGCCGCCCTTGATCTTCTTGATGAGCTGAACCGCCTTTTCCTTGGTTGGCACGAGGATGTGCGAGGCGTGATACTCGGTTTTATCGGTGGCCGCGTCGTACGCGGCGTGCAACTCCTGATCCGTCGGTTCATTGCTCTTGATGTACTTCTGCGCGGCGGCGTCCGCCAACACTTGCGTACGCAGCAGGGCGAGTTTCGTTGCGACGTCCGGATCCTTCTCCAACCCGTCCTTCTCGGCCTTCGCGGCGATGAGCTGCATGTTGATCATCTGATCCAGGACCTGATTCTTCTCTTCGGCCGTGACGTCGGCTGCCGGTTTGCCGCGTAGGAGGCCCTTCAAGTAATCATCGTAGGCATCGCGTGATATCGACGTGCCGTCCACGACCGCGACCGCGGCCGCGGCGGGAGCGGCCTTGCCGGCGGCGGGAGGCGCCGCGGCTTGCTGGCCTTTGCCGCATGCGGCGAGTAATAGGGTAATTGCCGCCACGGTGGACGCGTGGGTCCACTGTGTCCTGAAAAATTGCGTCATTTGTTTCCTCTGCACACAAAAAAAGGCGGTTTTGGCCGATACGGCCGACGCGCCCGGGGGCCGCAGTTTAGCCTTTACCGCACGATCTCACCAATAGTTGATGCGATTCGGCGAAAAAACGCCATTCGAAGCAAAGAAACGCGGTTGATCAGGGCGGCGCCGATGCCTTGATCGCCAGCGCGTGGATGTCGGTTTTCAGAAGATCGTCGACCGCCTCGTACACCAGGCGGTGACGCGCGATCGGGGGTATGCCCCGGAATGCCTCGGCGACGATGGTGACGCGGAAATGGCTGTGGCCTCCCGCCGCTCCCGCGTGGCCCGCGTGCAAGTGGCTCTCGTCCTCGATGACGAGAAAGGAGGGTGCAAAACGGCTCTCGAGGCGACGGCGCAACCGCTCCTCGCGCACGAAACCTGCCTCATTCATAGGCTAGGCCTGATCCGAGCCGGCTGTCTTGGTCTTGCCGCTCAACCATAGAACTTGCGGCACCATGAACACGAGCATCGCCACCGTGATGCCGAACACCTTGAAATTGACCCAGATGCTTTCGTCGAAGTTCCGCGCGATGTAGAGATTGGCCGCCGCAAGAAGCGCCAGCCAGCCCACCCATAGGGAATTGATCAGCAACCAGGTTCGCGGCGCGATACTCAGAGGCTCATTGAATACCGCCTCCAGCATGCGCCGCGCGAGAGGTTGCTTGCCGATGAACATACTGCCGAGAAAAGCGGCCGCCGCCAGCGCGAGCAGAACCGTGGGTTTTAACTGAATGAAGCGCCGATCGTGCAGCAGCAGGGTGGCGGTGCCGAGCACCAGAACCACACCTACGGTGATGATATGCATGGTCTTGAATCGACCGGTGCGCAACCGGTGCACCACCAGCTGCAGTACGCAGGCGCCCATGAGTGCGGCGGTGGCCCAGTAGATGCCGAACAGCTTGAAACCGACGAAAAAAACTATGAGCGGCGACCATTCGAGTAGCTGATTCATCCGCGTATCATAGCCGACGGCATGAGTATCTACCTGCAACTGCATCCCGTCTCGCCGCAACGGCGCTTCGTCCGTCAAGCCGTCGAGGTTCTTCGCGGCGGCGGGGTGATCGTCTATCCCACCGACTCGTGCTACGCGCTCGGCTGTCATATCGGCGATAAGGCCGCGCTGGAGCGCATCCGCGACATTCGGCAAACCGACCGCAATCATCATTTTACGCTGGTATGCCGGGACCTCGCCGATGTCGGGAAGTATGCGCTGCTGGAGAATTGGCAGTACCGGCTCTTGCGCGCACACACCCCGGGGCCATATACCTTTCTGCTCAAGGCCTCGCGCGAGACGCCACGGCGTCTGAAGCACGAACGGCGCGGCACCATCGGATTGCGCGTTCCGGATCATCCGGTTACCGCCATGTTGCTCAGCGAACTCAAGGAGCCCATCATGAGTTCCACGCTGCTTTTACCCGGCGAGAAACTGCCGCGAACGGATGCCAAAGAGATCTATGAGAAGCTGGAACATAGCGTCGATCTCGTCCTCGACGGCGGCAATTGCGGTCTCGTACCCACCTCGGTGATCGATCTATCCGGCGACCGCGCCATCGTGGTGCGTGAGGGGCGCGGCTCGTTAAGCCCCTTTGCAGACTCCACAACCGTATAATGCGCCCTACCGCCTTTGGGGATTGAGCTCTTTATAGTTTAAATAATGAGTGTAAGCGTTGGATTTATTTGCATTTCTCTACAAGATTTCTATCTGGGCCATCCCGGTACTGTTTGCAATCACCCTGCACGAAGTTGCGCACGGCTGGATGGCCAGATACTTCGGTGACCGCACCGCCGAGATGCTCGGACGCCTGAGTCTGAATCCTTTGCGCCACATCGATCCGATCGGTACCGTGCTGGTACCCGGCCTGTTGCTGGCTATGGGCGGTCCATTGTTCGGATGGGCGAAGCCGGTGCCCGTGGCCACCAGCGTGCTGCGCAATCCACGCCGCGCAATGATCCTCGTGGCGCTTGCCGGGCCGGCGGCCAACCTCCTCATGGCGGCCGCGTGGTGTGCGGTGCTGGGCGCGATAGTTCGGGTCAACGACAACGGAACCTTGGACCGTTGGATCGCAAGCATGGCGCAGGCGGGCATCGTGATCAACGTGGTGCTCGCCGTGTTCAATCTGCTGCCCATTCCGCCGCTCGATGGCGGCCGCGTGCTCGCGGGGTTGCTGCCGCCGCGCTTGAGCGCTCGCTTGGAGAAGATCGAACCGATCGGCCTCTTCCTCGTGCTTGGGCTCTCGGCGTTCGGACTGTTCGGGTGGCTATTCGTCCCGGCGTACCGCGTCATGGGACGCGTCATCGCAGCTTTGATGGGGACGGCCGCATGAGCGGACCGATCCAAAATCGCCGCGTGCTCTCGGGCATGCGGCCGACGGGCCAACTGCATTTGGGCAACTATCATGGTGCGCTCAAGAATTGGATCGAGTTGCAGTATCAGTATGAATGTTACTTCTTCATCGCGGATTGGCATGCTCTCACCACCGGGTATGAGGACACCTCGAAACTCGAGGAGTATGTCTGGACGATGGCCATCGACTGGCTGGCGGCGGGCCTCAATCCCGGGGTCGCCACCCTGTTCATTCAATCGAAGGTGCCGGAGCACGCTGAACTGCATCTGTTGCTGTCGATGATCACGCCGTTGGGGTGGCTGGAGCGCGTCCCGTCCTACAAGGATCAGCAATCGCAGCTCAGCGATCGGGACCTCGGCACGTACGGCTTCCTCGGCTATCCC
>DATMNF010000067.1:0-4574 GCA_035569355.1 Steroidobacteraceae bacterium | reverse complement strand
TATACGTTGAAGGAACCCGTCGGTGTCGTCGGCGCGATCACTCCGTGGAATGCGCCTCTGGTGATGCACGCAATGAAGCTTGCTCCGGCGCTTGCGGCGGGTTGCACCGTGGTATTGAAGCCGGCGGAAGATACGCCTTTGACCGCGCTGCGCCTCGGGGAACTGATGCTCGAAGCCGGGATTCCGGAGGGCGTGGTCAACATCGTCACCGGCGAGGGCTCGACAGCGGGAGACGCGCTGGCGCGCCATCCCTCGGTCGACAAGATTGCATTCACCGGGTCGGTTGCCACCGGCAAGAAAATCGTCGATGCCGCGCGCGGCAACTTGAAGCGCGTCTCGCTCGAGTTAGGCGGTAAATCCCCGGTGATCATCCTGAAGGACGCCGACCTGGCGGCGGCCATTCCAGGCGCCGCCATGGCCATATTCACCAACTCGGGTCAAATTTGTACCGCCGGATCGCGCGTCTATGCGCATGAATCGATCTTCGATTCCGTCGTGGAGGGCATCAGCCAGATCGCGCGCTCGCTGAAGCTCGGCCATGGCTTGCTGCCTGATACGGCCATCGGTCCCTTGGTGAGCAAGCGTCAGTACGAGCGTGTCGCGGGCTTCGTCGAGGCCAGCATCGGCGAGGGCGCGCACATCGTGGCGGGCGGCAGGCCGGCGATACCCGATGGATTGTTCTTTCCGCCGACCGTGGTGACCAATACCCGTCCCGGAATGCAAATCGTGCGCGAGGAAGTATTCGGTCCGGTGGTGGTCGTCGACAAATTTCACGACTCAACCGCCGTGCTGCGCCCCGCCAACGACTCACCCTTCGGGCTGGCGGCGAGCTTGTGGACGCGGGATCTTTCAGAGGCGCATCGGCTGGCCGCCGACTTGCAGGCTGGAACGGTCTGGGTCAATTGCCACAATTATTGGGATCCCGCGCTGCCGTTCGGTGGCTACAAGCAGTCCGGCTGGGGCCGCGAATCGAGCGCTTTGGCCGTGCAGAACTACCTGGAGACCAAAAGCGTATGCATGGTGATTTGAACATCGAGGATCAAGCCGCGAAGGCCGACGGCCCTCACGTATTGACCGGAAGATATCCGGAGTTGGGTGCGGAACCGATCCCGATCGAGCCATATATTTCGCCGCAGTACTTCGAACTCGAGAAGAGGTACGTGTTCAAGAAGGTTTGGACTCATGTCGGACGAGTCGAGGAGATCCCGAGCGCGGGCGATTATTTCGTCAAGCAACTGGATGCCTGCGACGCCTCGATTCTGGTGGTGCGCAATCGAGAAGGGGAGATTCACGCGTTCCACAATGTCTGTTCGCATCGCATGAATAAAATAGCCTACACCGACCGCGGCTCCACCAAGAAGTTTTTCTGCAAATTTCACGGCTGGGCGTACGATCTCGACGGCCGTCTGGTCGGCGTGCCGGACGAGAAGTGCTTCACGGGCCTGAAGCGCGAGGAGCATGGCTTGAGCCCGGTGCATCTGCAGGTCTGGCAGGGTTTCATTTTCGTAAATTTCGATCGCACGCCGCGCCAAAGTTTGAACGAATTCCTGCGGCCGATGTATCAAGAGCTCGAAGGATATCCGTTCGAGAAAATGACCAGCTGCTATTCCTGGTCCGCAGTGGTCAACTGCAACTGGAAACTCGCGCTGGATGCATTCCAGGAAACCTATCATGTGTCCTACGTGCACGGCCGCTCGATCGCCAGCGCATTGCTCAAGTCCGATGCGGGCGGGCTGCGTCCACTCGATGGCCTTTGCGGTGAATATCACCGCCGGCTGTCGATCGCCGGCAATCCCAAATCGGTTTACGGCAATCCGAATGCGCTGACTTCGGCGTCGAACGGCGAGGCACCGGGGTCCGCCAACCGGCCCATCGGCGAAGCGGCGCTGCGCTTCGGCCGCGGCGGCGCGCGTTTCGACGTGCCACAGGAGGATTTGCCGAAGGCCATCAACTGGACTCGGCATCCGAATTGGGCTTTCGACATCAACGTTTTGTTTCCCGATTTCTATCTGTCCACGCGGCCCAATTATTACCAGGCCTACAATTTCAGGCCGTTGGCGCACGACAAGTTCTGGTTCGACGCGCGCGTCTACTATCCGGAAATGACCACGGCAGGCGGGCGCTTCTATCAGGAATACATGAAGGTATCCCTGCGCGATGTGCTGCTCGAGGACCTGAGTACGCTCGAGCACAATCAAGCGGCATGCGCCACGCGTGCGAAGACCCACATGGTCCTGCAGGATTTCGAAATCATGGTCAGGCACCAATTCACGGTGATCGAACGGATGATCAGCGAGGGTCAGGCAGAGGAGTCGCAGCATTGAGCGCCGCACTTGATTCGCACGACGGGGCGGGTCTGCTCCCCAAGGACTTCGAGACGCTCGAGCCTGTGTCGGAATGGAGTTTGCGCACGGAAACGGAGCGCATCAAGCACCGGCAGGCCAGTTCCTTTGCGGCGATCGCCCGGTTCCGCGATGCCGTGCTGCCCGAGTTGCCGCGCATCTTCGAGTATCTCAACGCGAAGGAGCTCAAGACGCTGTCATGGCGCGACGAGAACCTGTTGTTCCTGACGCTCGCGCTGGCGGAAATTGCGCCGGCGGTCGAATTCTACCGTCAACCCGCAGTCATCGAGGGATTCGACGCTCTGCGCTTCCTGCCGGTGGAGAATTTTTGCTTGCGTCCGAAACGCTGACTTTGCGGCGGAGAGGAGGAGCCAATGGCGAGGTGCAGAGTATTTGCGATCGATGACAATCTCAAGGAGGTCGTGCTGGAGGGCCTGTATTCAAAGCACTTATTCGGGACGGCGGTGAGCGTCTCGGTCGTCAAGTTCGTCACGCCGCAGGGTCCGCATGTGCAGGCAAAATCCCATTCCCATGGCGAGGAAGCATCCCTGCAGATCAAGGGCGCGTGCTCCGTGTTCATTGGCGCGGGTACCAACCCCGGAGATCCTGAATACGCCATGGCCCAGGGCGAAGCCATGCTGATCCCGGCGCATGCCGCGCATTATGGCTCGAATAGTTTCGGTGATGAGGGCGTTTCAATGCGGCTCAACGTGGTGACGCCGCCACGCAAGGAGTTCGGTCCCGAAGATAGTACGCCCTACTACCCGTTGAAGGATCGCGCGTGAAGCCGAGCATGCGCGCCGCAGCGAGCCTTGCTTGCGAGTGCACCGTGCTGGCGGCCGATCGCGGCCCTCAGGAGCCAAGCGGCACGCGACGCATCCAGGGCGAACACTTCGATATCGAGTTCGTGCGTATCGCTCGCGGCGAGACCGTCAGCCGCGCCGCGGGCGCTACGGCGGGCGAAGAGGTGGCCGCCGTGCTGGAAGGGGCCTTGCACGTCGAGTCCGGCGACGAGCGTTATGTACTCAGCGTCGGCGAAGGCATTGTCATTCCGCCCGGGCAGGGATCGCGCTGGTCGGCAGCGGAAACCGGAGGCCTTCTGTATCGCGTTATCGTGCGCGCCGGCGCTGGGGCGGAACCGTGACCGAAGCCAAGCAAGGGAGCCAAGCGCCTCGCCGCCGCAGAGCTCGCATCTCGCCGGACATTGCCGCCGATGTCCTGGCCATTCACGACTTGAAGGCACGCTACGCTTATTTTGCGGATCGCAAGTATGACGGCGTGCACCGCCGCCGCCAAACGCCGTCGCAGGTCGATCGGGCCGCGCGCGCGCAGGCCGCGTGCTTCACGCACGATGCGGTCTGGGAGGGCGGGCGGGAGTTCGGCAAGCGGCTGGTGGGAAGAGCCGCGCTATTCGCTTTTTTTCGCGGCGGACCCTGGCGCTTTGCGACGCATTTTTACGTTGCACCGATCATCGAGATCGACGGCGACCGCGCCCGCGGCTGGTGGCGTCTCTGGCAGTTGGCGGTGCCGCGCGGCCGCAAGGATTCAGTGTTCTTTGCCGCGCTCACGGCCGATGAATATCGGCGAGAGAGCGCAGGCTGGCTGCACAGTGCCGTGCGCTTCGAACAGGCGCACTTCATACGTCCGGCCGACGGCGCATTGCGCATATTGAGCACGCTGTCATGAACGCCAAGTGTTTTCCCGTGGCAGAGTCGATGGCGCGAGTCATCAGCAACGATGCCGTCAACGCAGAATACTTTCACATGATTCTCGAAGCCTCGGACGGCATGCAAGCCGCGATGCCCGGCCAATTCTTTCATTTGCGCTGTCCGGGAGCGGCCGGAGAATCGCCGCTCCTGCGCCGGCCGATGAGCGTCTATCGCGTCGATCGTTTGCATGGCCACGTCGAATTCCTCTACAAAGTCATGGGTGCCGGAACTCGCGGTTTGGCCACGCTGCGGCGCGGCGAGTCCTTGGACGTGTTCGGTCCCTTGGGACGCGGCTTTCATTTGGCGCCCGCGACCCGGCATGTGCTTCTGGCGGCACGCGGCGTCGGCATGGCCACGATGGCGCCGCTCGCGGAAAGCGCCCGGGCTGCGGGCGCCCGAGTCACCGCGATCTTGAGCGCACGCGGTCCCGAGTTCTTGATGTCGAACGACTATCTGGCGTCGGTGGGAGCCGTCACACGGGCGGTATACGACGCGGATGGCTCGAGCGCCATGCCGCGAGTCG
>DATMNF010000066.1:0-37486 GCA_035569355.1 Steroidobacteraceae bacterium | reverse complement strand
AACCCATTCGTGTCGATCTCAAAGAACAGCCCATGATCATTGAAGGGATCGTCGTCGGGGTGCTTCGTCGCGGTAAAGACGTGGAAATGTGACAAATTTGAGAGCTGTGTTCCGGCGACTGGAGCCGTCGCGATTCGCTGGCGGTGATCTGCGCTCATACCGAACACCGTCGAAGGATGTCCTAACCGCATGAACACCGAACCCGTCACCCGCGCCATTGTCCTGCGCCTGTATCTGAATCGGGCACAGAGGTCGGCTCTGCGCCGCTGGCAGGGCGGATTGCGTCGCGCATGGAATGATACGCTCGACTTGTGCTTCAAGCGCCGCGAGCGTGAGGGGAAGTGGCCGAACAAGGCCGCCATCCAGAACTTCGTCGTGGGTCTCAAGAAACAGGAGGCCACGGCCTGGATGGCCGAGATTCCGGCTCATGCGCTGCTGGCGCTGGCCGATGACATGCACAAGGCGTTCCGAAACTGGTTCCAGAAGCGAGCCAAACGTCCCAAGTTCCGTGGCAAATTCCAGCGCCAGTTCTCCGTCTATGTGGTGAACCAGCGGACCACCTTTGAAGAGGGCAAGGCGAAGCTTCCTAAGTTGGGTGCCGTCAAATTCCGTGGCGGTGAACTGCCCGAGGGCCGGCTGCTGTCCTCTCGCGTCTGGTGCGACGCGGGCAAGTGGTACATGTCGAGCGTGTTCGAATGTCAGCACCCGGAATACGTCATTCCGAAGGTCGCGCGCGTTGGCATCGACTTGGGCGTCAAGACGTTGGCCACCGCCTTCGACGGCGAGAAGGTCATCGCCATCGAGGCGCCCAAGGCGCTGCGTGAGGCCGAGAAGCGCCTGGCACGGTATCAGCGCCGGGTGAGTCGCCGCCTCAAGGGCAGCAAGCGCCGTGAGGCGGCCAAGCGCCGCCTCACCCGCCTGCATCAGCGTGTGGCAAACATTCGCAAGAATGCCGCGCACCAGGCTACCTCGATGCTGGTGCGCCATGCGCATCAGATCGTCGTCGAATCGCTCAACGTGAAGGGCATGATGCACAACCGCCACCTAGCCAAGAGTGTTGCCGATGCCGGCATGGGCGAGTTTCTGCGCCAGATCGCCTACAAGGCCGACTGGCGGCAGCGCGAAGTGACTGAAGCGGATCGCTGGTACCCGAGCAGCCGCAGGTGCTCGGCGTGCGGCGAGATTCACGACATGCCGCTCTCGAAGCGCTGGATGTCCTGCGCTTGCGGCAACGAGATGAATCGGGATGAGAATGCATCCCGCAATTTGTATGCGTACCCCGAGGAACGGGGAAACGCGGGCGACATCCTACCCAAAACGCGCAGGGAGAGGGGAGTTCAGGAACTGGCAGCAGTGCCGTCTCCGGTGCCCCTCAACGAACTGCGAATCTTGAAAAGGGGAAGCGAGAAGCGAGCATGCGTCATGTACCGCTTCACCGAAGTAAACAATTCCGAACAATTCCGAAGACGTGGACGCGCGTGAATCATCGTCGCTTGCGGACGTTCTGGCCGATGCTCGCGTCTGGAAGTTAAAAGACGCCTCGGCTGCCCCCGCTCGTCCGGTTTGGTCCACCGGTAAGAGCGCACTGGATGCGCGCCTGCCTGGCGGCGGGTGGCCGACGGCGTCACTCATTGAGGTGCTGCTGGACGATACTGGCTTGGGCGAGGTGCAGCTTTTTTTGCCGGCGCTGGTGGAGTGCCAACGCAGGATGGGCCAAGACGGCAGCGCCGGGGATGTCTCCTGGTTGGTGTGGATCGCGCCGCCCCATGAACCTTATGCCCCTGCCTTAGCGCAGCAGGGAATCGACCTCACGCGTTTGCTCGTAGTGCGGCCGACCAGTGCGACGGAAGCCTTGTGGGCCGCCGAACAGGCGTTGAGTTCGGGGATCTGCGCCGCGGTGCTGCTCTGGCTGAAGGGCACCGACGATCGCTGGCTGCGGCGTTTGAAGCTCGCGGCCGAGGCGGGCGGCGCGCTCGGGGTGCTATTTCGCCCCGAGCGGCATCGCTTTGAATCTTCGCCCGCCAGTCTGCGGGTGCTGATGACGCAGGGCGAGCATGAAGTGCGTCTCGATCTACTCAAGGTGCAAGGCGGCCGACCCGGCCCTGTCGATCTGGGTGGCTCTTGAAATCGCACGCCCGAAGGGTGCGGGCCCAGGATGGGCACGCGTCAATATCACGGACGGCGGATTTATTTGCCGCCGCCACACCCGCATCGCCCGCGATGCATCGCTCCGCGCCTCAGCCCTTGAAGGCGGACGGTGTGCCGCCGACGCCGCAGATCGCAGGCGGCGGGCGCGTGAGCCAGCTCTGGTATGCCGTGGTATTTCCGGAGTTGATCGATGCCGCATATTCTGCCGCCGTACTGCAGCGGCTCTGCCTTCATGCTCAAACATTCACCTCCTTCGTCAGCATCGAACCGCCTAATGCCTTGCTGTTGGAAATCAAGGGCAGCTTGAAGCTATTCGGTTCTCTCGAGCGTTTGCATGCCGACATCGATGCCTGTTGGCGTCGGCTTGCGCTGCAGGCGTACAGCGCCGCGGCACCGTCGACTTTGGCAGCGCTGTGGTTGGCGCGGAGCGCGGCGCACACCGGCAATCCGGCCGACCGCCCCCCCGTCATCGACGACCTCGGAGCGCTGCCCGGACACCTGGCAGAGATGCCGATTGCTTGTACGGCCTGGGATATCGCACGGTTGGAAACTTTGCGCGCCATGGGTGTGACGCGTATCGGTGAATTGCTGCGCCTGCCGCGCGCCGGTCTCGCGCGCCGTTTGGGCAGCGACACGGTTCAGGATCTCGACATGGCGTTGGCGCGGCAATTCGCGCCGCGCAGGGCGTTCGTGCCACGTGAACGTTTTCGGGCACGATGTGATTTCGAGACGGAAATCGAGAATGCCGCTTATCTGGAAAAGGCGCTCGAACCGCTCATCGGACGCTGTGCGCAGTTCTTGCGAGAGCGTCAGGCCGGCATACAGGCGTTGCGGCTAAAGCTGCGGCATCGTGCAGAGCCTGCGAGCTGTGTGCATGTGGGACTGGCGAGCATCACGAGCGAACGCCGTCGCTTGACGGACGTACTGACGGAAAAATTGACGCAACTCGAGCTGGCGGCGCCGGTCCGCGGCATGGAACTCATTTCCGGATCTCTACGGCCGCTCTCGGCCGGTTCGCTCGATGTGTTTGCTGGATTGGCCGGCTCGCGCGCGGGCGCAGGCGATAGGTACGACAGCTTGCCGCAACTGGTGGAGCGTTTGCGCGCTCGGCTCGGCGAAGACGCGGTGTATGGAGTCGCATCAATTCCCGAGCATCGTCCCGAGGCAGCTTGGCGGCGCGTCCACGAACTGCCGCTGCCCTCCGCCTCACGCGCGGACGGGAAGATGATCGAGCGGGGTGCAGGCGAGGGTATGCCGCGCCCCGTGTGGTTGCTGGACGCACCGCAGCCGTTGGCAAGCGTTCCTTTGATCCTGGAACAAGGTCCTGAACGGATCGAGAGCGGTTGGTGGGACGGCAAGGGTGTGGCGCGCGACTACTATGTTGCACGCCGGACACCCGACGCACATCGCTCTCATGGCGCAAAGCTGTGGGTCTTTCAGGAACGACAATCCAAACGTTGGTATTTGCACGGGATGTTCGCCTGAACGGCGGACGCCCTTTGAGGCCAACGTGTACGTCGAACTCCATGCGCTGAGCAATTTTTCATTTTTGCGCGGCGCCTCGCACCCCGAGGAATTGATCGCTCAGGCCAAGCGCTTGAATTACAGAGGGCTGGCACTCACCGACGAATGCTCAGTGGCGGGCGTGGTACGCGCCCATATGGCCGCGAAGCAGTTCGAGTTGCCGCTGATCATCGGTACTGAGCTCAATTGCATCGACGAGCTCAAACTCTTGGCGCTCGCCACCGATCGCGCGAGCTACGGGGCCATGAGCCGATTGATCAGCCGGGCGCGCCGCGCCAGCGTCAAAGGCCGCTACACGCTCGCCCGCACAGATCTCGAGAATGCTCTCGATGGATGCGTGATCATCTGGTTGCCCCGTTCAGACAGGGCTTCGGCGCAGCGGCAGGAGGAGGACGGCCGGTGGTTGCGCGAACGATTTTCGGGACGCCTATGGCTGGGCGTGGAATTGCTGACCGGCGGCTTCGACAAGCGTCGATTGGAACTGTTGGAAGCATTGGGCAAGACACTGGGTGTGCGGCGAGTGGCCGCGGGAGACGTGCACATGCATCGCCGCCGCCGCCGCGCCCTTCAAGATGTATTGACGGCGATTCGCCTCAACACGCCGCTGCAAGCCTTGGGGTTTGCCGTATTCCCGAACGGCGAGCGTTATTTGCGGCCCCTGCGGCGTCTGCGTGAGTTGTATCCCGAGTCCTTGTTGGCGCAAACGCTGGAAATCGCCGACCGCTGTACTTTCAAACTCGATGAATTGCGCTACGAGTATCCGGAAGAAATCGTGCCCGCCGGCACCACTCCTGCGAGCCATTTGCGCGCGCTGACGATGCGCGGCTGCGCGCAGCGTTGGCCCGCCGGAGCGCCGCCCGCGGTACGCGAGCACATCGAACACGAATTGCGATTGATCGCAGAGCTCAAATTCGAACCGTTCTTTCTGACCGTGCACGACATCGTTCAATATGCGCGTTCGCAAGGAATACTTTGTCAGGGCCGCGGTTCCGCAGCCAATTCCGCCGTGTGTTATTGCCTGCGCATCACGGAAGTGGATCCCTCGCGCATGGCGATGCTGTTCGAACGATTCATTTCCAAGGAACGCAACGAACCGCCCGATATCGACGTGGATTTCGAGCACGAGAGGCGCGAGGAGGTGATTCAGTATATTTATGGAAAGTACGGACGCGAGCGCGCAGCGCTGGCGGCCACCCTCATCTGTTACCGTCCGCGCAGCGCTCTGCGCGACGTCGGCAAGGCGTTGGGATTGGATCTCGCGCAAGTCGATAAGCTTGCGCGAGGCATGCAATGGTGGGATGGTCAGCGCATCGACCCTGATCGCATCCGAGCCTCCGGTTTCGATCCCGAGGATCCCGTGATCGCGCGCCTCATCGCGCTCGCGGCGGAAATCTTGGGCTTTCCACGCCATCTCTCGCAGCACGTAGGCGGGTTCGTCATTGCACGCGGGCGTCTCGATGAACTCGTGCCCATCGAGAACGCAGCGATGCCCGACCGGACGGTGATCGAGTGGGACAAGGACGATCTCGATGCGCTGGGCCTGCTGAAAGTGGATGTGCTTGGGCTCGGCATGCTGAGCGCAATTCGGCGGGCGGTTCAATTGATCAATGATTTCGGCGGTTCATCTGCGGCGGCCGGTGAACTCGAGCTTGCGACGGTACCGAGCGAGGATCAGGCCGTGTACGAGATGATTTGCCGCGCCGACACCGTAGGCGTGTTTCAGATCGAATCACGGGCCCAAATGGCGATGCTGCCGCGCTTGCGCCCGCGAAATTACTACGACCTGGTGATCGAAGTGGCGATCGTGCGCCCCGGCCCGATCCAAGGAGAAATGGTGCATCCGTACTTGCGCCGCCGCAGCGGCGAGGAGGCGGTGACGTATCCCAGCAAGGCGGTCGAAGCGGTTCTCGAGCGAACCTTGGGTGTGCCGATTTTTCAGGAGCAAGTCATGCAGCTTGCGATCGTCGCGGCCGGTTTCTCGCCGGGCGAGGCAGACCGGCTGCGCCGCGCGATGGCGGCCTGGAAGCGCCAGGGCGGCTTGGAACCCTTCCAGCGCCAATTGATCGACGGCATGCGTGATCGGGGTTATCCCGAAAGCTTCGCGCACCAGATATTCAATCAAATATTGGGGTTCGGCGAGTACGGTTTCCCGGAATGTGTCGTTGGCGAGACACGCGTTGTGGATGCCGATACCGGAAGATGGTTGACCATCGACGAAGTCATCCGCGGGCAGGCACGCCTCGATAGCACACTTGCGTGCGATGACGACCTGCGTCTGAGGAAACGCAAAGTGCTAGGCGTAAAGCGAAGCGGCATGAAGCCCGTATTGCGTTTACGCACTGCCCTCGGCCATGAGATTGCCGCAACGGCTGAACATCCATTCATGACCATGGGGGGTTGGCTTCAGCTAGGAAAGCTCAAGGTTGGTGATCACGTGGCGACGGCGCGTTGCGTGCCGGTAGCGGGGCGCCAGAGATGGCCGCGTCACACAATGTTGTTGGCGGAGTCACGTTCCGATGTTTATTGGGACAGAATTGTGGAGATCGAGGCAGTAGGGAATCAGGAAACATACGATCTGCAGATCGAAGGTGATCATAATTTCTTGGCCAATCACTTCGTTGTTCACAATTCGCATGCGGCGAGCTTCGCTCTGCTCGTGTACACCTCCGCCTGGCTGAAACACTACGAGCCCGCGGCATTTTGCGCGGCGCTCATCAACAGCCAGCCGATGGGGTTTTATGCGCCGGCGCAATTGGTGCGCGACGCGCGCGCGCATGGAGTCGAGGTGCGTGCAATCGACGTAATGAACAGCGATTGGGACTGCACGCTCGAACGGCGAGCCGACGGCCGACCGGCGTTGCGCTTGGGGTTGCGCCTGGTCAAGCAGTTATCGAGCGAGGGGGCGGCTCGATTGCTCGCAGCGCGTGCCGCCCGTGCTTTCGAGACGATCACCGATCTTGCGGAGCGGGGAGCGCTCGAGAGGCGCGATTTGGAGGCGCTTGCGGCGGCCGATGCACTCTCGAGGCTGTCGGGACATCGGCATCGCGCGGTGTGGCGAGTCAGCGCTGTGGAGCGCGCGTTGCCCTTGCTGCCCGCCGCTACAGTACCCGAGGAAGGCATCCCGCTGCTGCGCGCGCCGCGCGAGGGTCAGAACATCGTCGCCGACTATGGGAGCACCGGCCTCACGCTGCGCCGCCACCCTTTATGCCTGTTGCGAGACAAGCTCGAGCGGCGCGGCGTGCTGCCGACTCAGGCTCTCTGGCAACAACCGAACGGCAAATGGGTCAGGACGGCCGGTCTCGTCATCACGCGCCAGCGGCCGGGCAGTGCAAGCGGCGTCACGTTCGTCACCATGGAAGATGAAACGGGCTATGTGAATCTGATCGTTTGGAACGCCGTTGCCGTTGCGCAGCGCGCGGCATTGCTCGAGTCGCGTCTGCTCGAAGTGCAGGGAAAGCTGCAGCGGGAAGGCGACGTGCAGCATGTGATCGCGCAGCGCCTGACGAATATATCGGCGTTATTGGGCGATCTCACCTTCGCGTCGCGGAATTTTCACTGAAGCGCTGGTACACTCGATCGCGACGAAACCGCGGCAAGAAAACCCGAGGCAGCCATGAATCCATCCGACGGCGATCGAGACGATCACTCGCGGCGTTCCTTTCTGCTTTCGAGCGGCGCACTGTTGACGAGCGCCTGGATCGGTTCGCACTGGCCCGCGATCGCGGCGGCAGCTCGTCACGCCGACGACGCGTCCGCCGCACCGGCGGGACTCGAGTTCTTCAATGCAGCCGATGCGGCCGATGTGGAAGCGATCTCGGCGCAAATCCTGCCGAGCGGCGCGACCCCCGGTGCGCGTGAGGCCCATGCGGTGTACTTCATCGATCGTGCGCTGACGACGTTCTTCTCGGGCTGGGCCCAAGAGTTTCGGGCCGGGCTGGCTCGATTCCAGTCGGCGTTCCACGCCTCGAATCCCGCGTCCGCTTCCTTTGCCGAGGCGCAGCCGGATGCGCAAGCGGCGTATTTGCACACGGTGGACCGGACCGACTTCTTCGAGTCCATGCGCAAACTGACGTTGCTCGGCATGTTCACCTCGCCGAAATACGGCGGCAATTACCGGGGAACCGGATGGGTGCTGATGGGATTCGCGGACCAGCACGCCTTCACGCCCCCGTTCGGCTACTACGATCGCGGATATGCCGGCTTCGTGCCGTATGTGAAGGAGCGGCAGGCATGACTGCTCGCACGGCTCGCCGATTCAAATCCGGCGAAACAGTGGATTTCGTGGTAGTGGGGTCCGGCGCCGCCGGCGGGGTGATGGCACGCGAATTGTCTCAAGCCGGATTTACCGTGCTCGTCTTGGAGCAGGGACCGCGATTTTCGCCCGCCGACTTCGAGCACGACGAATTGAAGTACTACTATCTGCATGGGATTACGGTGGACCCGAGGGTCAGTCCGCAATCCTTCCGCAAGGGCCCCGACGACACGGCGCAGCAGCCAAAGGGCACGACCGAGATGCCCGCCTTGTATGCGCGTCTGGTCGGCGGCAGCACCAATCACTACCCCGCGAACTTCTTGCGCTTTCACGAAATCGACTTCAACGAGCGCAGTGTCTTGGGCCCCATTCACGGCACCGGGTTCGCCGACTGGCCGATCAGCTACCAAGAACTGGAGCCGTATTACACCAAGGTTGAATGGGAGGTGGGCGTGTCAGGGCTGGCTTTCGCGAGTCCGTTCGATCCCCCGCGCACCAAACCCTATCCCATGCCGCCGATGCCGGTGAAGTCTTCGGGCGTGCTGCTCGAGCGCGGTGCGCGAAAATTGGGGTTGCATCCATTTCCTGCGCCGATGGCCATCGCATCGCAGCCGTTTCGCGGCCGCCCGGCGTGCGTTCACTGCGGATTCTGCATGGGGTTCGGCTGCGAGGCGCGCGCAAAGTCCTCTTCGCTCTACACCATGATTCCTGAGGCCGAGGCGACGGGGCGCTGCGAGGTGCGGCCGCTGAGCTACGTGTTTCACGTGGCGACCAACGCAAGCGGACGCGCCGCCGGCGTGCATTACTTCGATGTCGACAAGCGCGAACATTTCCAGAAGGCGCGCGCGGTGATCCTATCCGCCAACGGTGCCGAAACGGCGCGATTGCTCCTCAATTCCACGGGCGCTCGCTTTGCCGGCGGCTTGGCGAACTCCAGCGGACTGGTCGGCAAGTATCTCATGTTCAATCAAGGCGCCTCCGTGCATGCCGTATTCGAGCATGAACTCAATGAGTACAAGAGCGTGCAAGTGACTCGCGTGGTGCACGATTTCTACGACGCCGATCCGAAGCGCGGGTTTTATGGCGGCGGGGGAATCGATGGCCGCATCGACCCGCAACCGGCGTATTGGGCGATGTCCGCGGGAGGCGATCTGCCGCGCTGGGGCGTCGACCTCAAGACGCGAATCGAGGCATTTCCGCGGTCCATGGTGGCGGCTGGGCACAGCACCTCGCTGCCGATGGAAACGAACAGCGTGAGCATCGATCCGGCGCTCAAGGATGCGTGGGGAATCCCGGCCCTACGGGTCACTTACAAGGATCATCCCGACGACCTCGAGTTCGCGCGTTTCCTGCAGGACCGGCAGGTCGAAATCATGCAGGCGGCCGGCGCACAGAAGGTTTGGCGCGACGCGGTAGAAGACAACACCTGGGGCGTGCATTTATTGGGAACCTGCCGCATGGGCAACGACCCCGCCACGTCGGTGGTCGACAAGTACCACCGCGCCCATGATGTGCCGAATCTATTTCTGTGCGACGGGTCGAGTTTCGTCACCTCGGGCCGCGGCCAGCCGTCCATGACCATCCAGGCATTGGCGTTCCGCGCGGCCGATCACATCGGCCAATTCGCCAAGCGCAACGAGATCTAAGGGGCGCGAACCGCGCGCCCGAGCGAGCGGGTGCCCGCGTCAGCGGGATTTCCTTTTCTTTCGCGAGGATTTTTCGGTGTGCGCCGGCCGCTCGTGCGATCCATCCAGATCGTCCGACTCCGACGCGCCTTCTTCCGGGCCGTCTCCGATCTCATAATCGTCGAAGTCGCTCATCAGTTCCGCGGTACGCCGTTCTTCCATGACACGTTCCAGGCGGCGCCACGCCGGCTCCGCTCCCTTCGGCGCGCGCCGACGCTGCGACTCGACGTCGCGCATGATGTGATCGACGTCGACCTCGTCGCCGCCGGGTGTCACATCTTCGGCGTCTTCTTCCTCGAATTCATCGGATTCGGGCTTTTCGCTCATGCAAAATGAAGGTCAGCCTGGTTCATTGGTGAAGCACGCGCGTTATAAACGGAAAGGCAGGCCAGGCGCAAGTGCCCAGCCGGCAGTCCCTTATTTTACAAGGTCGTTGAGTTGAAAAATGGGCAGCAGGAGCGCAATCACGATGAACATGACCACTGCGCCCATGAACACCACCATGAACGGCCCGAGCAGATTGGTCATCGTGGAGAGCAGGCCGTCCATTTCGCGTTCCTGATTGGTCGCCGCGCGCTCGAGCATCTTTTCCAGCTCACCGCTGCTTTCGCCGCTGCTGATCAGGTGAATCATCATCGGCGGGAAGAGTTTGCGCGCGGCGAGCGACTTGCCGATCGGAGCTCCTTCACGAACGCGCAAGGCCGCGTCTTCCACCGCCCTTTTCATGGGCAGGCTGTTGACCACCTCGGCGGAAATCCGCAGCGCCTCGAGCACGGGTACCGCACTTGCCGTCAGAATACTGAAGGTGCGCGAGAACCGGGCCGTATTGAGGCCGCGAATCAGCTTTCCCATCAGCGGCACCCGCAGCAGGAACCGATCGAACGCCAGGCGCGCGTCCGGCGCTTTGAGCCAGCGCAAGAAGCCCCAGGTCCCGGCCGAGATTACGATCAGGGCGTAGAACCAGTAATGGCGTATCAGGTCGCTCATGCCGATGAGGACGCGTGTCGCCAGGGGCAGCTCTTGGTGGCCGGATTCGAACACCGCGACGACTTGCGGCACGACGTAGGCAAGCAAAAAGGACACTATGCCGAAGGACAGGACCATGAGCACGATCGGATACACCAGCGCATTGCTGACCTGCTGGCCCATCACCTGTCGCGATTCGGTGTAATCCGACAGCCGCTCCAGCACCTGATCGAGCTTGCCGGACTGCTCGCCGGCGGACACCGTCGCCCGATAGATTTCCGGGAACGCCTGCGGAAAATCCCGCAACCCGTCGGCCAGCGGGTGACCCTCGACGACTTTGCTGCGCACGCCCAGAATGATGCGCTGGACACGGGGCTTTTCGGTTTGTTCCGCAACCGCCTGCAACGATTCCTCGAGCGGCAGGCCCGAATGCAGCAAGGTGGCCAGCTGCCGCGTCAGCAGCGCCAGATCGAGCGTCGAGAGTCCGCGGCGCAGAAATCCCCGGGCGCGGCTCTTCTTCAGCTCGCGCTGGGCCGTCTCCTGGATTTCCATCGGCAGCAGCTGCTTCTCGCGCAGCAGCTGGCGAACGTGCTTGGCGGTATCGCCCTCGATCAGACCCTTGCGTTCTCGACCCTGGGCATCAAGGGCCGTGTATTCGAACGCGCCCATCAGTCTTCACGGGTGACGCGCAGCACTTCTTCGAGCGTGGTATCGCCCACCATCACCTTTCTGCGGCCGTCGTCGCGAATGCCGGGACTCGCCGTACGCGCATAGCGCTCGAGCTCCTGTTCCGAGGAGCCATCATGAATCATCGTTCGCATGTGATCGTCGACCGCGATGAGCTCGTAGATGCCGGTGCGCCCGCGGTAGCCGTTTCCGTCGCTGCTCGGGCGGAACAGCTGGACCGGTCTGCCGTTCGCTTCGAGGTTCAAGAGGCGGCGCTCGTATTCGCCGGCCATGAACGGCTCGCGCGTCTCCGGATTGAGCACCCGCACCAGGCGCTGTGCCAGCACCCCGATCAAACTCGACGACAGCAAGAACGGCTCGATGCCCATGTCGCGCAGACGCGTAACCGCGCCCACCGCGGTGTTGGTATGCAGCGTCGAAAGCACCAAATGTCCAGTCAAACTCGCCTGCACCGCGATTTGAGCGGTTTCCAGATCGCGAATCTCGCCGACCATCACCACGTCGGGATCTTGCCGCAAGATCGCCCGCAGGCCGCGTGCGAAGGTCATTTCCACTTTGGTGTTGACCTGAGTCTGGCCGATACCGTCGATGTAATACTCGATGGGGTCTTCGACGGTCATGACGTTGCGCGTGTTGTCATTGATGCGTTCGAGCGCGGCGTACAGCGTAGTGGTTTTGCCCGAACCGGTCGGGCCGGTCACCAGAATGATGCCGTGCGGCTTGTGAATGATTTCATCCATCGTATCCTGGGTGCGCGGGTCCATCCCCAGCGACGTGAGTTCGATGCGCCCGGCCTGCTTGTCCAAGAGGCGCAGCACCACGCGCTCGCCGTGCCCCGACGGCAGGGTGGAGACGCGCACATCCACCGCGCGTCCCGCGATGCGCAGAGAAATTCTGCCGTCCTGCGGCAGGCGCCGCTCGGCGATGTCGAGCTTCGACATTACCTTGATGCGCGAGACGACCAGCGGCGCTACGGCGCGCTTGGTCTGCAGCACCTCGCGCAAGACGCCGTCGACCCGAAAACGGATCACCAGGCGATTCTCGTAGGGTTCGATGTGGATATCCGAAGCGTTTTCCTTGACCGCTTGCGTCAGCAAGGCGTTGATCAATCGGATAATGGGCGCTTCGTCATCGCTTTCCAGGAGGTCTGAGGACTCGGGGATGTCCTCCGCGAGGTGCGCCAAGTCGGTGTTGTCGTCCAAACCCTCCAACATCTGCATTGCGGCACCGGAGCCCGCTTCGTACGCAATGCGCAGCATGGAATCGAACGCTTCGACCGACACGCGTTCGAGTTTGAGAGGGACGCCGGCGAACCGGCGCACCTCGGCCAAGGTTTGCGGGGTCACGCCGGGACGGCAGACCGTATCCGCCACACCGTTGGCAATGCCTCGCACCAACACCCCGTGCCGTTTCGCGAAGGGAAACGACAGTTTCCGTTGCTCTCCAGAATCGTGGAGTTCAGCGTTCATGGCGGCGGCGAAGTCGCAGGCGGCGCGGCCGCGGGAGGTGCCGCAGTCTGGGGCGGCGCGGTGGTCGCCGGAGGAGTCGCATCGGTCGCGGGAGGCGGCAAAGGCGTCGATTGCGGCGGCGGCATGTTGGGCGTGGCACCCTGAGGATTCGCGCCGGGCGGAGGCGCTGCAGGCAACCCAGACCCCGGCGGTATCGCCGGCACGACCGGCTGCTTTTGACCCGGCAACAACATGATGTGCCCGTTCCCCAACGATTTCTCGCCCTGGCGAACCTCATCGTACTTCGTCTCGCTGGTGCTCTCAGTGGCCTCGGCGTCGCGCAATATCTTCGGACGGATGAACACCAGCAGATTCTTCTTTTGGCGCGACCCGCTGCGCGACTTGAACAGATTGCCGAGCAGAGGAATGGCGCCCAGTCCCGGCACGCGATCTTCGCTTTGCGTTACGGTATCCGACATGAGGCCGCCCAGCACGATGACGCCGCCATCCTCGATCAGAACGGTGGTCTTGATGGAGCGCTTGTTGGTCGAGATATCCGCGGAATCCGTGAGTTTGGCGCCCGGGGAGGAGTCTTCCTGTTCGATCTTGAGCTGCACCGAATTACCTTCGTTGATGTGCGGCGTGACCTTCAAGATTGTGCCCACTTCCTCGCGTTGAATCGTCGTGAAGGGGCTCGTGGTGCCGCCGACGGCCGCGGTCGAACTGCTGTAGGAGCCGGTGATCAGTGGGATCTCTTGCGTGACCTTCACCTCGGCTTCCTCGTTGTTCATCGTGATGAGCGACGGAGTGGAGATGATGTTGCTGCTGCCATCGCTGCGCAATGCCTGAACCAGGGCGGCGAAACCCCTCTTGGTGTTGGAGTTGTACTTGCCGAGCGCAAAGGTGGCTCCAGTGCCGACCGTTGAGCTGCTGATTCCCGTCGCCGTCGTGCCAGTGGTCGGTGTCACTGTCGTGCCACCGGTCGCGCCCAACACGGCGGCGGCCAAGTTGACGATGCTCGTGCCGCTGCCGGGCAGATTCGTCACCCCGTAGCCATAGTTGTTGCCGCCATCGAGGATCCACTGCACGCCGAGATTGGCGCTCTTATTGACATCGATCTCGGCGATGACGGCTTCGACTTGAACCTGCGCGCGTCGGATATCGAGCTTGTCGATCACCGCCATCAAAGACTTCATGATTTTGGGCGGCGCCGTAATAATCAGGGCGTTGGTGGCGACGTCGGCCCAAATTGTGACGCTGGCATCGACATTGGGTGTGCCGCCGCCGCCGGTCGTGGGCGCCGCGGACGGGCCTCCCTGCGCCTTCGCCGAGGCGCTTGCCTGGCCCTTGAGCTTGTCGGCGATCTTTTCCGCGTCGGCATAGCGTAGGTATCTGACCTGGGTGTCGCCGCCCGTTGCCAAGGGGGTGTCCATATTGATGATCAAAGCCTTGGTCCGCAGCCGCTGCATCCGGCTGTCGCCGGTCAGCAGGATGCTGTTGGTGCGTTCGTCGGCGACGATCTTGACGCCGACGCCGCCGCCCTCGGCAGCTTGTCCTTGATTGAGCGATGTGACGATTCGGACCACGTCGGCAGCGCTCGCGTTGTGCAGTGCAATCACCTCGATGGGTTGGTCACCGCCGCCCTCGTCGATGCGCTCGATGATGCGCACCAGGCGATTCACGTTGCTGGCGCGGTCGGAAATGATGAGCATGTTCCCCGTGGCATAGGGGGCGAGATGTCCATATTGCGGAATGAGGGGCCGCAGCATGGGCACCAGTTGTGCGGCGCTCACGTTCTTTAAAGTGATGACCTGCGTCACGATTTCATCCGAGGTCGCGCTGACGTTTTGCGGCAAGTCGTTCGCAGGCAATTGCCGGGCATCTGTGTTGGGAACGATTTTGATGACTTTGCCGGCCGGCACGGCCACATATCCGTACACCTGCAGCACGGAGAGAAATGCCTCGTAGAACGCGGCTGGCGACATCGGCGTTGCCGACAGCATGGTGACCTTGGCATTCACCCGCGGATCGATGATGAAGTTCTTGCCGGTGACTTCAGCGACCGCCTGGATGATCTGACTGAGATCCGCATCCTTGTAGTTGGGGGTGATCGTCTGGCCGTCCGAAGGGCCAGTCTGCGGTGCCGCCGGCAACGCCGCGGAGACGAGCAAGGCCGCACTGAGCGCGAGGAGGGCGATCGTGCGGGGCTTGGTCTGCGGTTGGGTTGAATTCGGCATCATGGGTACTCGTAAGTGGAGCGCATCGGACCTTCCTTGCGCTACTCGTTTGGATTCTCATTGGGAACGGAACTGGGCGGCTGCGGCGCCCCGGTGGGGGCCGCGCCCCCGGCGGAGTTTCCCTCGCCGTCCAAGTCCTTGGTCGCCTGGGCCGCGACCTGTGCGATGTTCAGCGTGATTTCCTGCTTTTGTCCGCCGCGTTCGATGGTCACGGTTGCGTGGTCCGATGTCTGAATCGTGTTGAAAACGTCCTGGCTATGCTGCGGATCATCGAGCACGTTGCCGTTGATCGCCGTCACCAAATCGCCAGCTTTGAGCCCGAGCCGACTGAATATCTGCCGATTTCGACCTGGATAGGCGCGAAAGCCCCGCAGTTTGCCGGCCGCGCTGTCGTACGAGGGTACAACGCGCATGACTTGATCGAGAATACCCGGATCCTGTTGAACCATCCGGCGGATGTTCTCGACCGCGGCCACCGTGCGTGGGTCGCCGCCGCCCGAGCGGCGCACCACCGGTGGGGCGCGCATGCCCGGGCCGAGAAGCCTCGGCAACAACAGAGTTTCGAGCGCCCCGCCCCGGTCGAGAATGACATGGTCGAGATAGACTGAATGCAAAGTAGCGCCGCCGATATTGTCGCCAACCGAATACACCTTCGCCGGGCCGCCGTCGCTGATGATGGCAACGCCGTGCTTCGGGTCCTGGGTTGCAATTGTCCCTGCAAGCACCAGATTGGCAGTCGACTGCGGTGCGTTGGCCGGGTCTTGAGGTCCTGAATCGACGGCGGCGACCCCGAAGAGGTGGGCGGACACTACGCTTTGAGCGTCGAATTCTGTGCGCTGGGTGCGCGGCGCCGGGTTGGTCAGTACCGGCTGGGGGGATTTCACCGGGCTTCCGCTCAGCAGGGAAATGGCGATCCGCGCCAGTTCAACGGCGATAAGGGCCGCTAAACCCAACGATGCCAACCGGGGACCGTTGCCCTGCAAACGGGACAGCCATCCATGTGTGCGCGAATCAAGCATATGGAGGTGGTGAGTGGTTACGTGATCGGCAATCATACGGGCTACCCGCTTGACCGCTCAAGCAATTGTTTTTACTTGTTAAAGTAAAGTGATACAGATCAGCGACAGGCCCCCTCGTGGAGGGTTTAGGGTACACGTCTTGTAAACAGCCTTCGGGCACCCTATAAACTGATGATTCATGAGTGACATCGAACGTGGCCGGGAAGGAACAGGCTTGGTCGTCGAAGAAGCGGCCCCCAAGCTCAAGCGTCCGCCTCTTTATCAAGTTGTGTTGATCAATGACGACTACACTCCCATGGAGTTCGTGGTCGACATCCTGCAGCGTTTCTTTGCGATGGACCGCACGAAAGCTACTCGCGTTATGCTGGAGGTGCATACCAAGGGTAAAGGAGTCTGCGGGGTCTTTACTTATGAGATTGCAGAGACCAAGGTGGCCCAGGTGATCGCGTACGCGCGACAACATCAGCATCCGCTGATGGCAACGCTAGAAGAGGCGTAAAGTGCTAAGTCAAGAACTCGAATTTTGCTTGAACGACGCGTTTGCCGGCGCGCGCGAGGCGCGTCATGAATTCATGACCGTCGAGCACTTGCTGCTCGCCATCGTGGACACGCCCAAAGTCCGCGAGGTATTGAAGTCCTGCGGTGCGGACACCGCAAAACTCAAGACCGAACTGAAGCAATTCATCGATCAAACCACGCCGCGGCTGCCCGCGGGCGAGGATCGGGACGTGCAGCCGACCCTGGGGTTCCAGCGAGTGCTGCAAAGGGCCGTGTTTCACGTGCAATCGAGCGGCAAGAAAGAGGTCACCGTAGCCAATGTGCTGGTGGCGATATTCAGCGAGAAGCAGTCGCACGCAGCCTATTTGCTCAGCATGCAGGACGTATCGCGGCTGGACGTGGTCAACTTCATCGCGCATGGCCTCTCGAAGGCCGGCGGCGAGGAGCGCGGCGAACGCGAGGACAGCAGCACCTCCACCGACGCCGAGCGCGAGGGCGACGGCGGCGGCAACGCCTTGGAGAAATACGCGACGAACCTGAACGACTCGGCGCGCAAAGGCAAGATCGATCCTTTGATCGGCCGCAAACTCGAGGTCGAGCGCACCATCGAGATTCTCTGCCGCAGACGCAAGAATAATCCGTTGTACGTCGGCGAAGCCGGCGTCGGCAAGACGGCGATAGCGGAAGGTTTGGCGCGCATGATCGTCGAGAATCAGGTGCCCGACGTGCTCCTCGACGCGACCATCTATTCGCTCGACATGGGCTCGCTCGTCGCGGGCACCAAGTATCGAGGCGATTTCGAGAAGCGCCTGAAGGCGGTGCTCGCGGAAGTCAAGAAACAGCCCGGTGCGATTCTATTCATCGATGAAATACACACGGTCATCGGCGCCGGCGCAGCTTCCGGCGGCGTCATGGATGCGTCGAACTTGATCAAGCCCGCTTTGGCCAACGGCGACTTGCGCTGCATCGGCTCGACCACGTACAACGAGTATCGCGGCATCTTCGAGAAGGATCATGCGCTCGCGCGCCGCTTCCAGAAGATCGACATCAGCGAACCGTCCGTTTCGGATACGGTGGATATTCTGCGAGGCCTCAAATCGCGCTACGAAGAGCATCACGGCATCAAGTACGAGGACGATGCGTTGCGTGCGGCCGCCGAACTCGCCGCGCGGCACATCAACGATCGGCACATGCCGGATAAGGCGATCGACGTCGTCGATGAGGCGGGGGCCAATTTGAGGCTGCAACCGGTGGAGCAGCGCGCCTTATCCGTCACGGTCACCCAAATAGAGAATGTGGTGGCGCGCATTGCGCGGATACCGCCGAAGAATGTCTCGCTCTCGGATCGTGACGTGCTCAAGAACCTGGAACGCAATCTGAAACTGACGATATTCGGCCAGGACAAGGCGATCGAGGCATTGTCGGCCGCCATCAAGATGTCGCGCTCCGGGTTGGGCGATCAACGACGGCCCGTGGGTTCGTTCCTGTTCTCGGGTCCCACGGGCGTCGGCAAGACCGAGGTAACCCGTCAATTGGCCATCGCCATGGGCGTCGAATTCGTGCGCTTCGACATGTCGGAATACATGGAGAGGCACACCGTGTCGCGGCTCATCGGCGCACCGCCCGGCTATGTCGGATTCGATCAGGGTGGCCTATTGACCGAGGCGATCGCGAAGCACCCGCACTGCGTGCTGCTGCTCGATGAAATCGAGAAAGCACATCCGGATGTCTTCAATTTGCTGCTGCAGGTCATGGACCACGGCACACTCACCGACAATAACGGCCGCAAGGCGGATTTCCGTCATGTCATCATCGTCATGACCACCAATGCCGGGGCGTTCGAAATGAGCCGGCCGAGCATCGGATTCACGCAATCCGATACCGGCACGGATGGAATGGAGGCAATCAGGCGCTTGTTCTCACCGGAATTTCGCAATCGTTTGGACGCGGTCATTCAGTTCGGCGGCCTGGATCAGGACACGATCGAGCGGGTGGTGGACAAACTCTTGGTCGAGGCCGAGGCGCAACTCGAACAGAAGCGCGTCTCCATCTCGGTGGATGAGCGGGCGCGCCGCTGGATCGCCAAACGCGGCTATGACCCCAAGATGGGTGCGCGGCCGATGGCTCGGGTCATTCAGGAATTCATCAAACGGCCGCTCGCCGAGGAACTCTTGTTCGGCAAGCTGGTCAACGGCGGACATGTGGAAGTGACCTTGACCGAGGATGGCGAGAAGCTCAAGTTGAATACGCGCTCCGCAGACGAGCCGGCGCTCCTATCGCACGAGGCCCACACTTAGCACTTTGAAACTCAAAGGACGGGGTCGCTTCATCGGCCGCGGTAGACGATGCGGCCCTTCGTCAAATCGTAGGGGGTCATCTCGACCGTAACCTGGTCGCCGGTCAAGATGCGAATGTAGTTTTTACGCATCTTGCCCGAAATATGCGCAGTGACGAGGTGCCCGGTCTTGAGTTTGACGCGAAACGTCGTATTGGGCAGGGTCTCGACGACCTCGCCCTCGAATTGAATGGCCTCTTCTTTTGACATGCGTCCTTGTGGTATGCGGGAAACCGGGCGCATTGTGCATAAAGCCCCCTGTTAATGCAATTTACGGCGCGCGCAACGGCAAATCATGGCGCGCGCAGCCGCAAATCACGGCGCACGCAGCGCAGCTGCCTCAGAGGACCAGTTACCGCTTGGGCAACGCCGCGCGTAGCGCCGCAACAACGCCGCAAAGTGACTGCGCGAGACCTCGCGAGCCCCCAAGGAGGCCAGGTGGGAACTCGCCACCTGACAGTCGATGAGCTGAATGTCGCGTGCGTGGCATTCATCGACAAGGCGCGCCAACGCGACCTTGGAGGCGTCGCGGCGGCGGCTGAACATCGATTCGCCGAAAAATACCTGGCCAAGCTGGATGCCGTACAAGCCGCCTGCCAGTTCCTCCTCATCGTAGGTTTCGATGGAGTGGCCGAAGCCCAGTACGTGCAGTTGCTCGTAGGAAGCGATCATGTCGTGGTTGAGCCAGGTATCGGGGCCGGCCCGCCGCGGGGCTGCGCAGCCGCGGATGGTCGCGCCGAAAGCATGATCGACTCGCGTCGTATAGGGGCCGTTGCGCAGCGTCTTGCGCAGACTGCGTGAGCAATTGAATTCCTTCGGGAACAACACCATGCGCGGGTCCGGTGACCACCACAGTATCGGTTGCTGCGCCGAATACCACGGGAACACGCCGTGTTCGTAAGCTGCCAGCAGACGAGCCGGGCTCAAATCACCACCCGCCGCGAGCAGTCCGGGAGGCTCGCGCAACGCGTGCTCCAACGGCGGAAACCAATCGGGATCGGCGTGTTCGCCCAACCAGATGAGTCTGCTCAGAGCTGCAACTCCTCATCGGGCGCGCGATGGTAGGGCACGTGTTCATTGACCGCTGCCGCGTAGTGGTCCACGCCCCGCGCCTCGCGCGCGGCAAAGTCGCGAATGGCGGCTGCAAATCGTTGGTCGACGACGAAGTGCGCCGAACTCATCAACGTCGGCACGAAACCCCGCGGCACTTTGTGCTCGCCCTGCGTTCCCGGCTCGAAGCGCTGCAATCGCTTCTCGATGCAGTATTCGATTCCCTGGTAGTAGCAGGTCTCGAAATGCAGGCTGTGATAGCTGCCGCTGGCTCCCCAGTAGCGGCCGAACAGGGCATCGTCGCCCACGAAATAGATCGCCACGGCGATGCGCCGAGATCCGATTCGCGCGACTTTGAGCATGAGCCGCTCGGGCATGGCGGCGGCCAACAGCTTGAAGAACTCCAGGTTCAGGTAGGGTTCGTGGCCGTGGCGGTAGAAGGTGTCCGCGTAGAAGGCATACACGGTGTTCCACAGCGCATGATTCATGTCGCCGCCGTGAAGAGTATCGAATTCAATGCCGGCCTCCGCCACTCGCCGGCGTTCGCGCTTGGCTTTCTTGCGTTTCTCCGCCGTGAAGGTTGCGAGAAAGGCGTCGAACGACTCGTAACCCCGGTTGTACCAATGAAACTGGCAATCGCGGCGCAGGATCAATCCGGCCGACCTCAAACGATCTGCGGCGTCGTCGGTCGGAAACAGCACGTGCCAGGACGAGAGCCGCTCGCTGCGTGCGTACTCGACCGCCGCCTTGATCAAGATGCCGCTCATGGCCGCAGCGTCGACGTTGGGCGCGACGAGAAGACGCGGACCGCGAACCGGAGTGAACGGCACGGCGGACAGCAATTTCGGGTAATACGCGAGACCGTGCTGCGCGTAGGCATTGGCCCACGAAAAATCGAAGACGAATTCACCCCGCGAATGCCCCTTGCGGTACAGAGGCATTGCGCCGACGATGGCTCCTGCGCCATCCTCGATCACCAGGTGCCGCGGGGTCCAGCCGGTGCGCGGCACGGCGCATCCGGAACGCTCGAGCGCCGCGAGAAATTCGTGGCGCAGGAATGGCTGTCCTTCCCTAACCAGGGCATTCCAACTCGCAGCATCGATCTCGGCGATGCTATCTAGGAACCTCGCTTTGGCGTCTGTCACGCGCGTGCAGCGCGCGGTTTAACGTGGGGTTCGGACTCCGCGCGTTCCAAATATTTGTCGGCGTCGAGCGCGGCCATGCATCCGGTCCCCGCCGAAGTTACGGCCTGACGATACACGTGATCGGCCACATCGCCGGCGGCGAATACCCCGGCGATGCTGGTGGATGTGGCCTCGCCGTCGCTGCCGCCCTTCACCACGATGTAGCCGCCGTGCATCTCGAGTTGGTTCTCGAACAACTGGGTATTGGGCTGATGACCCACGGCGATGAATACGCCATCGACCTGAATCGTCCGGGCCGCCGCTCCGTGGTGCGCGCGCAGGCGCACGCCCGTGACGCCGTTCTCATCGCCGAGAATCTCGTCGATCGAATGGTTCCAGAGGATGCTCGCCTTGCCTGCCGCTTCGAGCGCGAACAGGCGATCCTGCAGTATTTTTTCGGCGCGCAGCTTGTCGCGACGATGCACGAGGGTCACGTGCGAGGCGATGTTGGTCAGGTAAAGAGCCTCTTCGACGGCGGTATTGCCGCCGCCGACGACCGCCACCGCCTTGCCGCGATAGAAAAACCCATCGCAGGTGGCGCACGCTGAGACGCCCTTGCCGCGAAACACCTCCTCGGAAGGCAGGCCCAGATACTTGGCCGAGGCCCCGGTGGCGATGATCAAGGCGTCGCAGGTGTATTCCCCGTTGTCGCCGAACAGTCGAAAAGGGCGTTGGCGCAATTCGACCCGGTTGATATGGTCGAACACGATCTCGGTGTTGAATCGTTCGGCGTGGCGCCGCATGCGCTCCATGAGGGCGGGCCCCTGGAGGTGTTCGACATCGCCCGGCCAATTGTCCACATCGGTGGTGGTCATGAGCTGGCCGCCCTGCTCCAAACCGGTGATGAGGAGGGGGTGGCGGTTGGCCCGCGCCGCATAGACGGCGGCGGAGTAACCTGCCGGGCCCGACCCCAAGATGAGGAGTGGACTGTGCCTGTGGACGCTCATGTATAATTTGCCTCTCTTCTCAATATCGTTGCCGGCTCATGGTATGTAAATCTGTGGGCGCCAGCCAGTTCAATCAAGGCAGCGTTCCAAGCTGAGACCTCCAGGCGAACGCAATTGGAGCCTTGGTTTGGACTGGGTTACTATCACATATTATTCAATCAGTTAAGAAGTAAATATCATTAAAGGTCTAGAGTTGACTGACGCTGCTCAGCTTAAAAAACCGAAACCGAAGAGCGCTCTGTCCGCCGCGGTCGCGCGATCGTTGCGCGAGGGCACTTTGTGGGTGCTTGCGGCGCTCGCGCTGCTCCTGCTGCTGGCGCTGCTGTCCTACCACCCTCAAGACCCAGGCTTCGCCGATACCGGTGAACCGGGTCAATCAGTCAGCAATTGGATTGGACCGGTGGGCGCCTGGCTTGCGGGATTCTTTCTGTTTCTCTTCGGCCGACCGGCGTATTTATTTCCTCTGATGTTGGTCTACGCGGGGTGGCTAGTGCACAGGGAGCAGACAGTCCCCGAGGCGCGCTCGCGCATCAACACGTGGCTGCGCGCCGCGGGATTCATGTTGACCCTGGTTACGAGCTGCGGTCTTGCGACGCTGCACTGGAACGGGGCGGGGCTGCCGATGAGCGCCGGCGGTGTGGTCGGTGAGGTCGCGGGGCGAGGCAGTGCGCATGGCTTGAGTTTTCTCGGCGCAACATTGCTGCTCCTGGGCCTGTGGCTCGCGGGGGTGGCGCTGTTCCTCGGGGTCTCCTGGTTTGAGGTCATGGACCGGCTCGGTGCGTGGGTCCTGAACGGAATCGAGTGGACCCGGACGCGATTCGAGCAGCGCCGCGAGCTGGCCTCGGGCCAGCAACGCAAGCAAGCGCGCCAAGAAGTCGTGCGCGAGGAACAGAAAAAGGTGGCGAACCGGCCGCCGCCGAGAATCGAGGCCCCGGCCCCCATCCCGCAAAAGAGCGACCGCGTGGAGCGCGAGCGCCAGGTGCCGCTATTCGATGCGCCGAAGTCGAGCGAGTTGCCGGCATTGTCCTTGCTCGACGAGGCGGGCCCGCGCGAACAGTCGTATTCGGACGAAGCGTTGGAGGCGATGTCGCGTCTGGTGGAACTCAAGCTGCGGGATTTCGGCGTGGATGCCGAAGTCGTCGCAGTGCAGCCCGGTCCGGTGATCACGCGTTTCGAATTGCGGCCGGCGCCCGGCGTGAAGGTCAGTCAGATCAGCAATCTTGCGAAGGATCTCGCCCGCGCTCTGTCTGCCATCAGCGTCCGCATCGTGGAAATCATCCCCGGCAAGTCGGTCGTCGGTCTGGAAATTCCCAACGAAAAGCGCGAAATCGTGACGCTGGGCGAGATCATCAAATCCAAGCCGTACGACGATGTGAGTTCGCCGCTTGCGTTGGCGTTGGGCAAGGACATCGGCGGAGTGCCCATCGTCGCCGACCTCGCACGCATGCCTCACTTGCTGATTGCGGGTACCACCGGATCGGGCAAATCGGTCGGCATCAACGCCATGGTACTGAGCCTTCTGTACAAGGCCACCCCCGAACATGTGCGGATGATCATGATCGACCCGAAGATGCTGGAGCTCTCGGTGTACGAGGGCATTCCGCACCTGCTGTCGCCGGTCGTGACGGATATGAAGCAGGCGGCAAACGCCCTGCGCTGGTGCGTGGCCGAAATGGAGCGGCGTTACCAGCTCATGTCGATGCTCGGCGTGCGCAACATCGGCGGCTTCAACCGCAAGGTCAAGGATGCCGCCGAAGCGGGTAAGCCCATCAAGGATCCGATCCGCCTGGAAAAAATAGCGCAGGGTGTGCCCGGTGTAGTCGAGGAAGACGTGCCGGATCTGACGACGCTGCCGTTTATCGTCGTCATCATCGACGAATTGGCCGATCTGATGATGATCGTCGGCAAGAAAGTCGAGGAGCTCATCGCGCGCCTCGCGCAAAAGGCGCGTGCCGCCGGCATCCACCTCATTCTCGCCACGCAGCGACCGTCGGTGGACGTGATTACGGGTTTGATCAAGGCGAATATCCCGACGCGTATCGCCTTCCAGGTCTCCGCCAAGGTCGATTCGCGCACCATTCTCGATCAGAGCGGTGCGGAATCGCTGTTGGGTCACGGCGATATGCTGTACTTGCCGCCCGGCACCTCCATTCCGACGCGCGTGCACGGCGCCTTCGTGTCGGACCAAGAAGTCCATCGCGTGGTCGGCGGCCTCAAGTCCGCCTCTGCGCCCACCTACATCGACGAAATTCTGGATGGACCGCGCAACGCGATTCCGGGATTTCCGTCCGAGGACGAGGAAGGGGGCGAGGGCAGTGCGGATGCCGAAGCCGATCCCTTGTACGACGAGGCGGTGCGCATCGTCACCGAGACGCGCAAGGCGTCGATTTCCGGGGTGCAGCGCCGCCTGAAAATCGGCTACAACCGCGCGGCACGCCTGGTCGAGGCCATGGAGGCGGCAGGCTTGGTCGGTCCGCTGCAGTCGAACGGCGGCCGCGAGATTTACGGGGCCGCACCTCCCGAGGAATGAAGCGTATGAGCCTGCATGTCTTCGCGCCATGGAGCCGGATAGCCAGCCTGACTTTGAGCCTGCTTCTCCTGGCCGCGAACGTCGCAGCGCCGCCGGCGTCCGCGTCGCCTGCGACCGACGTCGAGAAGTACTTGAGCGGTCTTGCCACGTGGACCGCCGACTTCACACAGACGATCGATGACGGCCATGGCAACGTTCTGCGCAGTGCCGCCGGGCGGCTCTATTTGCAGCGGCCGGGGAGGTTTCGCTGGGACTATAGCGAGCCCTCCGAGCAGCTGGTGGTGGCGGACGGAAAACAGATCTGGTTTTACGACAAGGACCTGGCGCAGGCCAACGTGCGGGATATGGATACCAGTCTCGCCAGCACGCCCGCGAGTTTGCTGTCGGGCAACGGATCGGTGAGCTCTCAGTTCGATATCACGGCTCTGCCTCGGGGCGAGGGTCTGCAGTGGTTCCAGCTCGTGCCCAAGCACGCGGATACGGATTTTCAGCTCGTCCGGATCGGTTTCGACAAGGGCGAACTCAAGTCCATGTTCCTTGCCGACAAGCTCAATCAGATCACGCAGCTGAGCTTTTCGAACTCGAAGCGCAATGTCCCGTTGGCGCCGGATCTATTCTCATTCGCGCCGCCACCGGGGGTCGATGTGATCGGACGCGGCGGCAAGTGACGGCCAACGACGGCACGTACCGCCCGCTCGCCGACCGGCTGCGCCCGCAGTCCCTCGATGAGTTCGTGGGTCAATCGCACTTGTTGGGCGCCGGTGCGCCGCTGCGCCGTGCATTGGAGTCGGGGCGTCCGCATTCGATGATCCTGTGGGGCCCGCCGGGTACCGGCAAGACGACGTTGGCGCGCCTCGTCGCGACCCGCGCGCACGCGGAGTTCATTGCGCTGTCGGCCGTTCTGGCCGGCATCAAGGATATCCGTGCGGTGGTCGAGAAGGCGCGGGGTCTTCGCGGCACTCGCGATACGGTGCTGTTTCTCGATGAAGTGCATCGCTTCAACAAGGCGCAACAGGATACCTTCCTGCCCTACGTCGAGGATGGCACGTTGATCTTCGTGGGTGCGACGACGGAGAACCCCTCATTCGAGGTCAACAATGCGCTCCTGTCGAGGGCGCGTGTCTATGTGCTGAAGCCTCTCGCTGCCGCCGATCTGGGAGAATTGCTCGATCGCGCGATATCGGACCGCGAGCGCGGCTTGGGATCGCTGGATCTCAAAATCGATGCCGGTGCGCGCGAGTTGTTGCTTGCCGCCGCGGACGGCGACGCCCGGCGAATGCTCAATCTGTTGGAAACCGCCGCGGACCTCAGTTCGCCGGAAGACTCGGGACGCCGGCTCTCCGTCGATACCATGCGCGCCGTGATCGGCAGCACCTATGTTCGCTTCGACAAGGGCGGCGAGAACTTCTATGACCAGATTTCAGCCTTGCACAAATCGGTGCGCGGCAGCGATCCGGACGCCGCGCTGTATTGGTTGTGCCGAATGTTGGCCGGCGGATGCGATCCGTTGTACATCGCGCGACGCGTCCTGCGCATGGCGAGCGAGGACATCGGCAATGCCGATCCGCGTGCCCTGACCTTGAGCCTGGAGGCGTGCGCGGTCTACGAGCGCTTGGGCAGTCCGGAAGGCGAACTCGCCATCGCCCAAGCCGTTGTGTTCATGGCCTGCGCGGCGAAGAGCAACGCGGTGTATACGGCCTACAATGCGGCGGCCGAGGACGCCGCCCGCTTGGGGTCGCTCGAGGTGCCGCTGCATCTGCGCAACGCGCCGACGCGCTTGATGAAGGAAATCGGCTACGGCAAGGGCTATCGCTATGCCCATGACGAACCCGGCGGCTATGCCGCGGGTGAGCGCTACTTCCCCGAGGAGATGCCGGAGCGGCGCTACTATGTGCCGGCGCCGCGCGGGTTGGAGATCAAGATCGGCGAGGCGCTCGACCGGCGCCGGGAGCGCGACGCCCAAGCTCGCGGTGCCGGCGGATCATAAGCTCGCCTAGAATAGGCGTCATAGGCCCTAGAAGGATTCCATCGTGCTCGATCCGAAGTTGCTGCGCAGCGATTTGACCTCAGTCGCGGCCCTGCTCAAGCGGCGCGGCTTTGTGCTCGACGTGGAGGCCTTTTCCGCACTGGAAGAGCAGCGCAAGGCGGTACAAATCGAATCCGACCGGCTGCGCGCCGAACGCAACGCCAATGCCAAAGCGGTGGGGCACGCCAAGTCCAAAGGTCAGGACGCGGCTGCGTTGCTTGCGGCAGGCGAATCCTTGGGCGCGCAGCTCCAAGGTGTCGAAAAACAACTCGAAGCCATTCAAGCTCAGCTGTCGGATCTGCAGTTGGGACTGCCGAATCTCTTGCACCCGAGCGTGCCGGAAGGACGGGACGAGTCGGCAAACCTCGAGGTACGGCGCTGGGGCGTGCCGCGACAATTCGATTTCGCGCCGAAGGATCACGTCGCGCTCGGCGAGCGGCTCGGCATGGATTTCGAGGCTGCTGGGCGCATCTCTGGAGCGCGGTTCGTGGTGCTGACGGGAAAGCTGGTGAGACTGCACCGTGCACTCGCACAATTCATGCTCGACTTGCACGTCGACGATCATGGCTATCGCGAAGCCTACGTGCCTTACCTGGTTCACGGCGCCGCGCTGGTGGGCACGGGACAATTGCCCAAGTTCGAGCAAGATTTGTTCGCGGTGCGCGGCGATCCTGGTTTCTTCTTGATTCCTACGGCCGAGGTGCCGGTGACCAATCTCGTGCGCGATCAAATACTCGCCCCGGAGAAGCTGCCGCTCAAGTTCGCCGCCCATACGCCGTGTTTTCGATCCGAGGCGGGTGCTGCCGGCAAGGATACCCGCGGCATGATTCGCCAACATCAGTTCGATAAAGTGGAATTGGTGCACATCGTGCGTCCCGAAGACTCCTACGCGGCGCTCGAGGAACTCACGGGCCACGCGGAGGCGGTGCTGCGGGCGTTGGGGCTGCCGTACCGGGTACTGACGCTGTGCGCGGGCGATACGGGCTTCAGCGCTGCCAAGACCTATGACCTCGAGGTCTGGCTGCCCTCGCAGCAGCGCTACCGCGAAATCTCATCCTGCAGCAACTGCGAGTCGTTCCAAGCGCGCCGCATGCAGGCGCGATGGCGCAATCCGCAGACCGGCAAGCCGGAGTTGGTGCATACGCTGAACGGCTCGGGTGTCGCGGTCGGGCGTGCCCTGGTCGCCATTCTGGAGAACTATCAGCAGGAGGACGGTGCGATCGTCGTCCCGAGCGCGCTTGCGCGCTACATGGGAGGGATGGCGTTGCTCGAATGAGAGCGGGCCTTCGGAATATCGCAACGCTGAAACGAGAGCGGGCCCCAGGGGGGCCCGCGCCGGCCTTCAAATGAGAGAAGCTAGTTGCTGCGGCCACCCATGACGAGGCGCAGCACATACCAGAACATCAGCGCGATCGAGGCGAACAGTTGCATCGCCGCCGAGACGTACCGATCCTCGGGGTAGTGGTGAATGATGTTCGAGGTGTCATAGAGCACCGCGACACCGGCGAATCCGATCATCGCCACCGAGAACCAGGTGCCGAGCTGGAAGCCGAAGACGGCGCCGCCGATCATCGCGACCAACGCCAGCACAAAGCCCCACAGGAGCAGCGCCCGCAGGAACGAGAAGTCCTTGCGAGTGCGATGCGCAACCAACATGAGCCCGCCGGCACCCAACGCCGTCACCAGGGTGGCGCTGTCGATTGCACCGGGAGCCTTCGCGTCGGCGATATAGAGGAGAGGCACGAAGATCAGCGCCTCTGCCACGACGTACGCCCCATAGGCGAAGTACTGCATTCCGATCGATGAGCTGGTCTGCGCGGTGCGAGAAGCCAACCATCCGACCAGCATGAAGGCGCCGAGAATCAAGAACCAGTTGAAGCTCAGCATGAATCGTGCGATCTGGCCGGCAAGGCCGGATTCGAACAATCCCAGCTCGACCAGGATGAAGCCGAGGATGCCGCCCACCAGATGGGTGTAAGTGCGCGTGATAAAAACGCTGCGGCTGTCCGCCTGAGCACCCGGGAATGCGGTGTTATTGCTCGGGAAAGTGGCCATAAAGAGGTGTCCTCCGGTAAAACTCGTCCGCTATTTTAGCACCCCCGCGATAGGAGCGCCGAACTAGCCCGAATGCTGCGAAAATGGGGGCAAGAGCGCGTTTTTCAATGCGAAGCCGGCCCCGTATCGAATTCGGCGGCCATCCAGCGCTGCAGCGCGCCGGTAGACTGTGCGCGGCCTAGAAAGTTCTTGACCAAATCGTTCGCCGACACTGAGCCGCCGGGCTCGAGCACGGTCCGCCGGTAACGCAGCGGCACATCGCCGCCCAGCAGATTCTTGGAGTCGAATTGCTCGAAGAAGTCTTCGGCAATGACCTTGTCCCACATGTACGTGTAGTAGGCGGAAGAGTATCCGGAAAGATGCCCGAAGGAGGCGTACAGGTGGGTGCCTGGGAGCGGTGTGAAGGGGCTGTACTTGAGCGTGTCGCGATCGGTGATCGCGTCCAGGTTCACGTCTTGCGGCTTGGCGTTGTAAATGTCGAAGGAAATCGCGGTGTAGCCAAGCTGCCCCCCGACGAAGTTCGCGCGCCCGAACGCCGATGCTCGATTCATTCGCAGCACAAGGTCGGCCGGAATGGGCTGCCCGGACTTGTAGTCGCGCGCGAACGACGCCAAAACCTGCGGGCTCTGGATCCATTCCTCCAGCATTTGCGAGGGTGCCTCGACGAAGTCCGATTCCATCGAGATGCCGCTGATTCCCGCCCACGGTTGCTGGCCCCCCAAAATGGCGTGCATCAGGTGTCCAAACTCGTGAAAGAAGGTTTGCACATCGCCGTACTCCATCAAGCCCGGGTCGTCGGCGGTCGGCCGCGGAAAGTTGCATATCAGGGCGGCTTCCGGCAGCTGCCTGCCGCGCACGCCGTCGAGGACCGGCACCATTTCCGCGTGGGAATATTTGCCCGTGCGCGGGTGCATGTCGAGATAGAAGCGCCCAATGAGTTTGCCCTCATCGAATACCTGCCAGGTCTCGACGGATGCATCCCAGGAGGGGACGCCTTTCTCGCGTTTGAAGGTCACGTGGAAAAGGGTCGCTGCGGTGTCGAGGATTCCTTGCTTGACGCGCGCGTAAGGGAAGTAGGGACGCGCCGATTGGGAATCGAAATTGAAGCTCGAGCGGCGTACCTGTTCTTGGTAATAGCTTTTCTCCTGAAGGCCGACGGTCGTCGCCTTCGGGTCGGATTTTCTCTTCTCCGCGAGCAGCATATTGAATTCCCGCTCCGCAACCGGCCGCACCGCCTGGTCGAGATCCCGGATGAATTCTGCAATCCGCGCGCCGCTGCCGATCATCTTGTCAGCCGCGTTGTAGTCCGCCCACGAGTCGTATCCCATCGTGGAGGCGATCTCGTACCGGGTGCCCAGCATTTTCATCAGTACATCGCGGTTCATCGGGTAGGCACGCGTGTTGAATATCACATAGAGGCGGCTGCGCAGGGCGTCGCTCACCGCAAAATTCATCGCCGGAATGTAATCGGGATAACTGGTGGTGATGTGAATCACCCCGTTCTTGTCGGGCTTGTGGCCGTCGATATAGTCCTTCGGCAAACCGGCAAGTTCGGACGGGTCGCGAACCTCGATTTCTTTCTGCTCATCGTTGATGTTGCGGTCGAAGGCCGATTGCTCTTCAGTGAGTTCGTCGTTGAGCACCTTCAATCGTTCACGCGTTTTGTCGTCTTTGTCGACGCCGGCGAGCCTAAATTCGAGTAATTGACGGCGTACATAGTATTGAGTGGTCGGGTCGGCTTGCGATATGGGAACGGCGGCCAGGGCCTGATAGACGGCGCGATTCAAGGAGAGCGCGGTTTGAACGGCGCTTGCCTTGCGGGTCATCGCCGTAGCGCGGTCGCGAAACGCTGCGTCCGGATGCACGGCTTCCATGAGCATCGAAAAGTAGAGGGTGGCATTGATTTGCCTGACGGCTTCGTCGTAATTCGACAGGGTGTTGTCGATGGTTTTTGGTACCTTCACTGCGCCGATCTTGTCGATCGCCCGTTGCGCCGCCTCGAGCCGGCCGTTCTCGATCTTTTCGAACGCCGTGGCGTCCGGTTTTTTGCTCCAGATGGGCGGTTGAGCTGGCATCTGCTGAGCGCCGGCGGCGGCGGCGGCAACTGCGACGAGGGCAAACAGAGTGATGATCCGCATTCCACATCCCCGAGGGTTTTGAGGCGCGAGTATATAAGAGGGGGCGAAGTGCTCTGCGGAAACTGGCGGCGCAGCTACGCGCACCCGGCACGTGTCAGGTAAAATTCTCGCCAATGCTTGAATTTCAAGCCTGAGACGACCCCTGTATTTACAACATGAGGAAAGTAAGATAACTAGTTGATTTCAATATAACGGAGAGGTGGCAGAGCGGTTGAATGCACCGGTCTTGAAAACCGGCGTACTCTCGCGAGTACCGTGGGTTCGAATCCCACCCTCTCCGCCACACTCGCAGGCTCGTCGGCATTTTCAGGTTCGATTCACAACGAAGGAAATCATCATGGAAACAGCTCTACTCATCCAAGCCGCGGCCAGCATCGCCGGCGCGATGGCCGCTAGTCAGTACGGCAAGTTCGGCGGGATGGAAGCATCCAGACTTACGGAAGTCGCAACCATTGCCGTGAAGATCGCGAGGGCCATTGAAATCGAAGCTAATAAGCAGGTGTAGGCGCGGGCGCAGGGTCGCCGTGGGCGACTTGGGGTTTGCTTGCAGCATCAGACCGGCAGCGTCACCTTGAAGCAACTGCGGCCATCATCCATCAGAGCGCATCGGGCGTCGCCGCCGTGGCGGCGCGCGATTTGCCGCACCAGAGCCAACCCAAGGCCGGTTCCGGCGCCTTCGCGGGCGTCTTTCGGGCGATAAAATGGTCTGAACACATTTTCAAATTCCGATTCCGGGACGCCCTGACCGTTATCCCAAACCGTGATGGTGGCGCCGGCGGCATCGCGCGCGATTCGCACCTGGGTCGGTGGTGCGCCATGCCGACGGGCGTTTTCCAACAGGTTTCGTAAAAGTCGGCGCAGCAGCCGGGAGTCGCCGTGAATGGTGAATACACTGCCCTCGAGGTGCGCGTCGTCGTAGCGCGCGCACTCCTCGGCGGCGAGCGCCAATAGGTCGAACTCCTCCGTCGCCACGGTTTCGGTTACGGCGTCCAGCCGGCTTGCGAGCAGGATCTCGTCCACCAACCAGTCCAGTTCAGAGATGTCTTGCTCGAGCCCCATTTTGAGTTTTGGGTCGGCGGACTCCTTCATCAACTCCAGGGCCAACCGGATGCGCGCCAACGGCGTACGCAATTCATGCGAAGCATTGGCGAGCAGCGCCTTATGACCTTGCACCAGGCGCTCAATCTGCCGTGCGGCACGGTTGAAGCTCTCCGCCAGGCGCGCCACCTCGTCGCGCCCCTCCACGGCGACCGTGGCCCCGAGGTCGCCGGCCCCGAGCGATTCCACTCCGTGCTGCAGCCTTTCCAAGCGCCTCGTGAGCTGCCGCACCACAGGGAAGGCTGCGATGCCGATCGCGAGAGCGAGCAGCGCGAGCGCTCCGTGAAATATGATTCGCGGGTGCGCGAAGCCGATCGGCACGTTGGCGGCCAACCATCGGCCATCGCTCAGGTGTACGTAGGATAGCGGCCCGTGGTTCCACGGAAGCGTCATCTTGTCTCGCCGCACGCGACCGGGAGCAGGCAGAGGGCGGCCCACTGCGGCGATCGGGACGCCATCCTGGTCGAATAAGCTGACATCACCGTTGAGTCCCAACGCCAACCGCCGCAGCGCTTCTTGCTGCTGCGCGGGCGGTGAGCCAATCGCTGGGAGGGCGTTCTGTACCAGCCTGCCCAAGGTGATGCCGGTCTGCTCCATGGGGCTACCGGTGATATGCCAGAGCGTCGCGGTCGCGAGACCGAACAGGACCAAGCTTGCCAGCAGCGCCAAATAAAATCGCAGGTATAGGCGGAACATCACTCTTGGGCTTTTGCGAACACGTAGCCCGCCCCACGCACTGTAATCACGCGCCGCGGCTTCTTCGGATCGTCCTCGATCGCGGCGCGGATGCGCGACATGTGCACGTCTATCGAACGGTCGAAGGCTTCCAGGTGCGCGCCCTTGACGAGGTCCATCAGGGCCTCGCGCGACAAGACGCGGCCGGCCTTTTGTGCGAGCGCCACCAACAAATCGAACTGATATGCGGTGAGGTCGCGATGCACGCCGTCGAGGCGAACCTCGCGTGCCGCGGTGTCGATTTCCAGCCGGCCGAAGCGCAACGATTCTTCAGCAGCCTCTCTCCCGCGTACCCGGCGCCTGAGGATGGCGCGCAGCCGCGCGAGCAGTTCGCGCGGCTGGAACGGTTTCGGAAGATAGTCGTCGGCACCGAGCTCCAATCCGACGATGCGGTCGATCGCGTCGCCTCGCCCGGTCAGCATCAGTACCGGTGTATCCGATCGGCCACGCACCTCACGGCACACGTCTAGGCCGTCCATGTCGGGCAGCATCAAGTCGAGTACGATGGCGTCGTACTCCGAGCTGGACAGGCGCTCCAGGGCTGAGGCGCCAAGCGGTGCAACCGTCGTGAGAAATCCCGCCTGACCAAGATACTCGGAGAGCATTTCAGCGAGGCGGGGATCGTCTTCGACCAACAGGATACGTTCGACCATTTGGACATCGACTGTAGAGCCTGTTGCGCGGCTTCACCAGAGGACAATCACGAGTGCGGCATCGCGTGGGTGCGCTGCATCCGGTGCACCTGTTCCAGATGCTCGGCCAACGCCTTGCGTTGCGGCGGTGTGAGCACGTCGCCGACATCCGCAATGAGCTGCACGAAACGCTTCGAAGCTTGGTCGGCGAGCTGTAGGTGCTCGACGCGTACGGCTTCCAGGGCGGAGCGATCCACAGGCGCCTGTTGCAGCGCCTGCATGGCGCGTGAATGGGCCGACTGGAGCTGTGTGTGCAGCGGCAGCAGGTCGTTCACGGCTTGTTTTACGAGCGGATCGATCTGTGCCTTCTGCGCTGGCGTTGCGTCGATCTCGACGTAGAGATGTTTGAGCATGTGATCGACGTGCGCCGATACGTCGGCCGCGCTCTGGGTGCCATCCATCATCATGCCGTGCTGGCAGCTCATGCCGGCGCCTAAGGCTGTCGCGCCGATGCCGGCAGCCAGGACGGCGCCGCCCAGGAAGGCGAGCAGGGTATAGCGGTTGAACAGCCGTCTTCGGAACGGCGGGCCGCCGGTGGGGGTCGGTAGTGGTGTGTTCATGGTGAGTCCTCTCTCGGGGTAGTGGAAGGTACGATACAAAGTGTGTACGGCGTCGGTTAGCCGCACTTGTGCGGCAGGTAAAGATTTGTAAAGTGCGCAACCTGAAGATAAGGGCGGCCCTCGGCATAGCTTTTCTCGCCGTCGCAATGGGCGGCTTGCTGCTCGTTGCGGCGGGCACGGCCCGGTATTGGCAGGCGTGGGGCTATCTGGCGGTATTTTTTGGGGCGTCGCTGTTGATAACGCTGTATTTGATCAAGAATGATCCCGCGCTTCTGAAGCGCCGTTTGCGCGGGGGGCCAACCGCGGAGAAGCGCCCGTTGCAAAGAATCATCATGTTGCTTGCGAGCATGGGGTTTGCCGCCTTGCTCGTCGTGCCGGCGCTCGATCATCGGTTTGAGTGGTCGAACGTACCGCTCGCGATGGTCGTCGCGGGCGATATTCTGACGGGGCTCGGCTTCTACATCGTCTTCCTGGTCTATAAGGAGAACAGCTTCACTTCGGCGACCATCGAAGTGGCGAGCGATCAAAAGGTGATCTCGACCGGTCCGTACGCCATCGTGCGCCACCCGATGTACGCTGGAAGCTTTATCTATCTTCTCGCCACACCGTTCGCTCTCGGCTCCTATTGGGGCGTCCTGCCACTGGCGACCTTGGTGCCGGTGGCGGCTGTTCGACGAAGAGCGATTCCTGACCAAGAACCTGCCGGGCTACATCGCGTACTGCGCCAAGGTGCGCTGGCGGCTCGTTCCCGGCGTCTTTTGAGTTGGATTCACGCCGGCGCCGTGCGTTCGCTCCGGGCCTCGATGCGCGCAACCTCAAGGCCGTGTCCCTTCGGGCCGGTTTCGCGCCGCCAAAGAAGCAAGGCCGAGGACAGCGCGACCAGGCTGAGCAGAAAAAAGAACCACAGCATGGCGGCATACCCGGCTGGATTTTGCGCTCCGGCGCCTGCCTTGTCGGCGAGCCATCCTGCGGCAAGATTGGACAGCGCCATGCCGAGGGCCTGGATCAGCGTGATGAGCCCGAGCGCCGTGCCGAGGCGTCGCGGCTCGACGATCAGGGTCGTGGCCGGCCAGATGATGGCAGGAACCAAAGAGAAGCTGACGCCCATCATCGCGGTCGACACCCAAAGACTCGAGTTCGTCAGTCCGAGTACCGCGAAGGTCAGGGGTAGCAGCAGCGTGCCGAACACCAGCATCAGCGCGCGGTGCCCGAAGCGGTCGGCGAGCAAACCGAAGAACGGCGTCGCAAAGATGGCGGCGAAGAATACCCAGCTATTGGCGACGCCTGCCTGATCCAGCGTCAGTCCCTTGGCGTGCTGAAAGTATTCGATGGCATAGGTGGTTCGGAACGGAAAGAACACCGCGGCGTAGAGCACGTGCAGGCCGAGGATGTACCAGTACGACAGATCGAATTTCAAAAGATGCGACCAGTCCACGCGCTCCACCGCGGCGCCGGCCGATCGCACACCCGGCCGGCGATGGCGGTCGAGCCAGTAGAACAACATCGCTGCCGCCAGACCCGCTAGCGTCACTCCCGTCCCGAACCACAGCGGCGGCTGCCACCCGCGGTCGTAGAGCGGACGGGCCCACGCGGTCGAGGTATCCACGGCGTAGGAACCTACGCGGGCAAGGCTTAAGTACAAGGCCGTGGCAAGGGCGATACCGCTGCGCGAGAACCACTGTGCCAGTCCTGCAATGAGGGCGATGAAAATCGCACCTTCGCTGACGCCGAAGATGAACCGGCCGACCACCATGAGTTCGTACGGAGTGCCGACTGCGGTGAGCGCCGCACCGAGTACCCCGATGGCTGCCGACCAGAGCGCGATACGCGCCGGACCGTAACGGTCTATCAGTACGCCGTTGATGAGTGCCAGAGCCACATTGGGGATGCTGATGACCCCGTTCAGCATTCCGAGCTGCGATTGACTGAATCCGCGTTGCCGATGCAGCAGATCGGCAATAGGACCGATTACGTCGTCCTCGTAGTAGCTGCTGGACACAGCGATCGCCGCCAGCGCCAGCATGCACCAGCGCAGCCGCGACTCGCCGCCGGTGCGGCTCGTGTCGAGTGCGATCGCGATCTCGCTCACCGGAAGCGGGCGCCCTGCCGGGCAAGTTCCGTCTGAACGGCGCCGATATTCAGTTGCTCGAACGCTTCGTCACGCTGCAGCGAGACGGCCGCGGCCACTCCCGCGCCCTGACCGCTCACGGCGCAGCACATCATGTTGCGCGCCGAGGCATGCGATATCTTGTCGCCGCCGATACATCGGCCGGCGACGAGCAGGTTGCCGACGCCTTTGGGCACGAGGGCGCGGTACGGCACGTGCCAGTATCGCCCCGTGGTTGGCAGGATCAGGATGCCATAGCCGTCGATGAACTCGGGAAATATGCCGATCGCGTCATCGAAACGGGCCTGTTCGCGAACATCGGCGCCGGTGAGATTGTAAAGCGCGTCGATTTTACGGGTGTCTCGGACGCCGAGCGTCATGCCGAAGTTGCGCAGCTTCGCGTGCTCGCAGCCCGGCATGAAGCCGCGCAACGCTTCCAAGGCATAGATCGCTTCGCGCCTGCCGCGCATTTCGCCGACGGTGAGATCATTCGGATCCGTGCCGTCGATTTCCGGTACGTGCACGAGGTTCAAATACGTCAGGTCCCCTTGATCGGTGACGGTGCCCCAGGTGCCCGCGATGGTCTTCAGACTCGGCGGAATGATGCCGGCTTCGAGCGCCTTCTGGAACGGCTTGCGCAGGAAGGGCGAGAACAGCTGGTCTTCCTTGCCCGTGGTTTCATAGTCCCACTCGCCATTGCCCGACCAGTCCGCATAGGTCTGAGGATCGGCCTTCACCGCATCGATGAATTCCTTTTTGTTGACGCCGCTCATGGAGAACATGACGGACACCGCCATCATTTCCTCCTTGGGGGACTTGCGTACCGGCGCACCGGCGCGGGTCGCGATGTCGGCATCCCCGGTCGCGTCGATCACTCGCTTGGCGAGGATGGCCTCGCGGCCGGCCTTGCTTTCGGTAATGACGCCGCAGATGCCACCGTTCTCCATGATGGGCGCCGCACCCAATCGGTGCAGGAGCGGGGTGACGCCGGATTCCTGTACCAACGTGTCGGCCACCCATTTGAACATCTCGGCGTCGAGCGCATGACTCAGCGATTGCGGCTCCGGCATGGCCGCGCCCATGGCCTTGGCGCGCTCCTCGAATTCGATGCCGATGCCTTCGCAATCCACCGTGTGCTCGTGGCGATACCAGGCAAAGCCCTCGACCCCGACTTGCGTGATATTGCCGCCGAAACAGCCATTGCGGTCGATGAGCGCGGTCCGGGCGCCGGCGCGCGCTGCCGCGAGGGCCGCGGCCAGGCCTCCGGGGCCGCTGCCCACCACCAGCACATCGGTTTCCAGGATCACATCGACGGAGCGGGCGGGTTCATGAATCTTCGGCATGGCGGGGGCGGCCCTTGGATGGGAGTGACGATCATGCCACTAAGAGGGGCATTCGCGGCACAGGAGGGCCAAAAAGTACGCTCAGAGCGTGGCGCAGCAACAACAGGCGCGCCTAAGAACCGCTTGAATGATGCATCACAGTTAAGTCATAGTACTGTCATAAATAAAATATGTAATCTGCTTTGCGTCCAGAAAAACGCAGCGGGGATGCGGCGGGCCAAA
>DATMNF010000065.1:0-8442 GCA_035569355.1 Steroidobacteraceae bacterium | reverse complement strand
GCCGCCGCGTTCATGATTGTCGGTCTTGCGCGCCCGCAGCGCAGCAACAGCCGCACCGAGGTGACCGCCAACGGTATCGACATCGTGCTCGGGCTCGACGTGTCCGGGTCGATGCAGGCGCTCGACTTTCAAGTCGACAATCGGCGCGTGAACCGCATCGAAGTCGTCAAGACCGTGGTGTCGAGGTTCATCGAGGAGCGGCCCAACGATCGCATCGGACTCATCGCCTTCGCGGCCGCGCCATATCTGGTGAGCCCGCTCACGCTCGATCACGACTGGCTGCACCAGAATCTCGAGCGCATCACCACGGCCGTGGGGGGCGACGATGGCACCGCCATCGGCTCGGCGATTGCGGCAAGCGTCAATCGGCTGCGCACGACGGCGGCAAAGTCGAAGGTGGTCATTTTGCTCACCGACGGCATGAACAACACCGGAAAGATTTCGCCGGTCGCCGCCGCTGAAGCCGCAAGGGCGCTCGGCGTCAAGATCTACACGATCGGCGTCGGCGTACGCGGCATGGCGCCCATCCCGGTGAGGGACGAAGCCGGCCGCATGCACCTGATCATGGACAAGGTGGATGTGGACGAAAAGACGTTGCAAACCGTGGCCGCCGAGACCGGCGGCATGTTCTACCGCGCGACGGACACCGATTCGTTGCAGAGGATCTACGAGCAGATCAATCGCCTCGAAAAAACGGCGCAAACCGTGCACAAATTCGAACACTACGAGGAGCTGTATTCGTGGGCGCTGGTCCCGTCGGTGAGCATCCTCGGATTCGGCCTGCTGCTGCAGCACACGCGCTTCCGGAGATTGCCATGAGATTCAGCAATCCCGGCTGGTTGGCCGCGGGAATCATCGTCTGTCTCGGCCTGCTCTGGCTGTGGCGAAGGTACGACGCCCGTCAGCACGCCGCGCTCGCACGATTCGTCTCAGCGCACCTGCGCGCGGAACTCACTCAGTCGGTCTCCATCGGGCGCCGGCGCGCACAGCGTGTACTCATCTTCGCGGCGCTGATGTTGCTCTTCATCGCACTGGCGGGGCCGCTCGTGGGCTATCGCTGGGAAGTGATCAGCCGCCGCGGCAACGAAATCGTCTTCGCGGTGGATACGTCGCGCAGCATGTCGACCCCGGACGTAAAGCCCGATCGGCTGACGCGGGCGAAGCTCGCGATCGACGATTTCACGAACAAACTGGATGGCGACGCCGTCGGCTTGGTGGCCTTCGCCGGCAATGCCTTCCTGGTATGCCCCATTACGCTCGATTACGCCGCGTTCCATGAATCGCTGGGCGCCGTCGACGTCAACACCATTCCGCGCGGCGGCACCAATATAGCGAGCGCCATCCGCGAAGCACAGGCAGCGCTGCGGCGCCGCCCCGGGAGCGACAAGATTCTCATCTTGGCCACGGACGGCGAGGATCTCGAGGGCGATGCATTGGCCGCGGCTCAGGCGGCGGCTCGGCAGGACGGATTGAAGATCTACGCCGTCGGCGTAGGGACGCCACAGGGCGATCTCATCCCGCTCACAGGCAGCGCGAACGGCGGATTCGTGAAGGACGATTCGGGCGCCTTCGTCAAATCGCGGCTCGACGAGCCCGGGTTGAAAGCGATCGCCGCCGCCACCGGGGGGCTCTACGCTCCGCTTGGTTCGCAGGCGCAGGGCTTCGAAACCATCTACGAGCAGGGGTTGGCGCCTTTGCTCAAGCATGACCTGGCTTCGCGCCGGCAAAGGATCTATACCCAGCGCTATCAGTGGCCGCTGGCAGGCTCGCTGGCGCTGCTGCTCTTGAGCCAGCTCGTCGGCAGCCGGCGGCGACTCGCCTCGCGTCGGCGAATCGCCGCATCGCGGCCGTCGGCGTCGCGCCCGTCCTTCGCCGATACGGCGGCGGTGTCGGTGCTGTTGCTGGCATCCCTTTTGCCGCCCGGATCCGTGCGCGCCTCGACGGCGGGTGCAGACGAGGCTTATAAGAAAGGTGATTTCGTCACCGCTGCGAGCGAGTATGCCGCGGCCGCGAAACGCGACCCGAAGGAGCCGGTCCTGCAGTTCAATGCCGGCACCGCGGCCTATCGAGCGGGGCAGTTCCCGCAGGCGGCACAGGCGTTTCAGGAATCGATCAGCCGCGCGCCATCGGGAGATTCAAAGCGCCTAGCGGAGCAAGAGGACGCTTATTACAACCTCGGCAACACGTTGTACCGAACCGGACAGAAGACCGAGCAGAGCGCCCCTCAGCAGACCCTCGAGACCTGGAATCAGGCCGTAAAGGCCTACGACACCGCGCTCCAACTGCGGCGTGACGATGCGGACAGCAAGTTCAATCGCGACTTCGTCAAGCGCAAGATCGATGAGCTGAAACAAAAACAGAACCAGCAGCAAAATCAGAACCGGCAGGGGCAAAACTCGTCGCAGCAACCGCCCCCGCAAAGCACGCCGCCCCAGCCGAACACCGGCGCACCTCCGCCGGCGCAGCCGCCGACCGCCCAGCCCCAGAACCCGCCGCAGCCGCCCGGCCAGCAGCAGCCCAATCAGCCACCCCCGAGCGGCGGTGAATCCAAGCCCAGTGACAGTCAGCCCAAACCGGCGGCGGGCAATGGCGAGCCTCCGCCTGCCGATGCGGCTGATGCGGCTGATGCGCAGCGGCTTCCCGGCCAGATGAGCCCCGAGGAAGCGCGCGAATTGCTCGATTCACAGAAGGGCGAAGAGCGCCACGCGCTGGGCCTGCCGGTGGCCCAGAGGGAGCCCGACTCGCCGCCGGACAAACCGCGCAAGGATTGGTAATGAGTGGGCGCTCTCCTCGCGGGCTCGGTGCACCGATTGCGGCAATCGCGATGCTGCTGTTCGCAGTCGCCGCGGACGCGGTCGCAGCGCCCTCGGTAGACGCCACCATCGAGCCCTCGCAGATCGAGATGGGCGAGTCGGCGCGGCTCACCATCCTCACATCGGGCAGCGGCACGCTATCGGTTCCGCTCCCTGTAGTTCCCGGATTGGAGTTTCGAGTCGTCGGCCAAACTCGTCAGATTCAAATGATCAACGGGGCGACGATCGAGTCCACCTCCACGATCATCCGGGTCACTCCCGAGGAGGCCGGCTTGTTCAGCATTCCCGGCGTTACGCCGAATTCCCCGCCCCTCGTGCTGCGAGTCAATCCGGGCCACGGCGGCGGATCTTTGTCGCAGCTCAACGGCGCTTCACCGGGTACGGCACCGCTCGTTCCAGGCAGCTCCAGCGCCAACGGGCTGCGTTTGACGCCCGACGGGTCTGCCTTCGTGCGCATGGAGATACCCAAGCATGAGATTTACGTCGGCGAAAGTATTCCTGTTGAGATTCAGGTCGGCATGCGCGATGGATTCGTCGCCTCGGTGAACGGCCTGCCGAAGTTCAACAGCAGCGACTTCACCCTCAACAATCTCTCGCATCAGCCGGAGCGCGCCGCAAGAGTCGTCGACGGCAAGCCCTTCACGGTACTGTCGTGGCGCACGCTCCTGGCCGCGATCAAACCAGGTACCTTTTCGCTCAACTTCGAAACGCCGCTCACCGTGCGGATGCGCACCCGTCCGCTACGCGACTCCATGCTGGACGATCTCTTGGGCGATCCGTTCCTGCAGAATATCTTCGGTGCCACCGTTTCGAAGAACATCACTGTCGCGAGCCCCGAGGCACCGTTTACCGTATTGCCCCTGCCGACGCAGGGAAAACCTCCCGACTTCGGCGGCGCCGTCGGCAACTTCAAGATCAGCACCGAGATCTCTTCGCTCACGAATACGGCGGGTGATCCCCTCACGCTGCGAATGCGCGTGAACGGCAGTGGTAATTTTGATCGTGTCGAGAGCAGCATGCTCGGGGCCACTGCAGAATGGAAAACGTACGAGCCCAAGGCGACGTTCAACCCGGCAGACCCCACCGGGTATCGCGGTGAGAAAGTCTTCGAGCAACCGCTCATCGCGTCGCAGCCCGGCGCACATATCGTTCCACCGCTCAGCTTCAGTTTCTTCAACCCCGTTACCCGCCGCTATGAAACGGCTCGCAGTGCGCCATTGAAGGTGGCTGTCTCGCCCTCGGCGGCCGACATCGCGGCGAGCAACCCCGCCCTGTCGGCCAATGCAAAGGGAACACCAGCGGATGATTCACATTCCGGCCTGCGGCCCGACCACGCCGAATCCGAAGCGCGCGTCGATTCATTGACTCCGCCTTATTTCGAGCGGCCATTCCTGGGCGTTACGTCGACGGTCGCACTTCTATTCGGCGGCGGTTGGGTGGCGCTGCGCCGGCGCGAGCGCAAGACGCATGACTTGCAGGGTGCGCGTGAGCGCTCCAGGTCGCAGATGCTGCACGCCTTGCTCGAACGGATGGCCGCGGCCTCCGCGGCCGGCGATGAGGGCGCATTCTTCAATGCCGCGCGCTCCGCTCTACAGCAATCCTTGGGCGCGCGGTGGCTGCTTCCACCGGAGCGCATAAGCCTTGCCGACGTCGACGGGAGGGCCGAGGGCGCCGACCGAGCCGATCTGCGCCAACTTTTTATGCTCGCGGATGAGGCGAATTATTCCGGTGGCCCTTTACAGGCGGCCGATTTCGAACGGTGGACGGAACTCGTACGCCGTCAATTCGCGCCCGAGTCTCCGTCGTGACCCGGCCCGCGCCGCGGGCGGTAATGCTCATCGCCCTTGCCTGGTGGGGGTCAAAGTGCCTGGCCGCGCCGGCACCCGCACCGGCCGCGGCGCAAGCGCAGGCGCAGGCGCAGGCGCAGGCGCAGACAGGTTACTCTTCGGCCGCCCTCTACAATTTGGCGAACGCCTACGCGCGTGCCGGCAAACCGGGTTTGGCGGTTCTGAACTATGAGCGGGCGAAGCTGCTGAGCCCCCATGACGCCGATATCGACGCCAACTTGCGCCACGTTCGGGAAACAGCGGGGGTGCCCCCAGAGGCTCGCAAGGGCTTCGAGCGCTTGGCCGGAATAGCCAAGCCGCGGATCCTCGCGTGGGTGGGGCTGGCGGGTTTGATCGTTGCCGGCGCAGGTGCACTTGCGCGGCGCTTCTACCCGCGGCGCCGAGGACTACTTCTCGCCGCAACGCTCGTGGGGATCTGCCTCTTGGCCCTGGCAGTCGCAAACGCTATCGCCATCTGGCCCGTCATGCACGAAGCCGTCGTGATCGCGCACACGGCGCCGGCGCGCGTCGCTCCGGTGCCGATCGAGGAGCCGCTCTTTGTGCTGCCCGAAGCTGCGATCGTCAGCATGCGCGCAGAGCACGATGAGTTCGTGCTCATTCAGACTCAAGCCGGCCGCATGGGCTGGGTGCCGAGTACGAGCCTCGCGCCCATCGTGCCGAAACGTCAGACGAAGTGATTCCGGGCGGCGGGCCAGGCTGCGCTAAGACACCGCGCGGCCGCCGGCGTCGGCGGTGACTGCCTCGGCCGAATCGAACGCGTGCGCACGCCATTTTTCGACCATGACATACAGCTGCTCGACGTCGAGGGGTTTACCCAGAAAGTCGTCCATACCGGCGTTCAGGCATGCCTCCCGGTCGCGAGCCGTCACGCTCGCCGTCAGCGCAATGATCGGGATGCGCCGCGAATCCGCTTGGGTCTGCCGCAGGATCCGGGTTGCTTCGAAGCCATCCATCCGCGGCATGTGGCAATCCATGAAAATAAGGTCGAATGATGAATTCTCCAGAAGCGCGACAGCCTCCTTGCCGTCATTCGCCGTCTCGACGCTGCAGCCGGCGCGTTCCAACAGCCGTTTGCCCAGCAGCCGATTCACCTCGTTGTCGTCGGCCAGCAGGACGCGAACGCGTTGCGCGCTCTCTACCAGACGCGAAATCGCCCGGGCCGATAAGTGGGTTCCTTCGTCCTCTCTTATGCTCTCAGCGGGAATGGATTTTGCGGGCTGAGTGAACCAAAACGTCGATCCAACTCCGAGTTCGCTGGTGAGGCCGATCTTGGCGCCCATGAGTTCCGTCAATCGCTTGCAGATCGCCAACCCCAGACCCGTGCCCCCGTAGCGGCGGGTCGTGGAGGAGTCCGCTTGGGTGAAGCGCTCGAACAACTTATCTTGTATTTCCTCCGCGATGCCGTCGCCCGAGTCGGTGACGCTTATTTTGATTTCTCCCGTGTGCACCAAGCGTACGTCGATGTGTACGCCGCCCTGGCTCGTGAATTTCACGGCGTTCCCAGTCAGGTTCAAAAGGATCTGCCGGACCCGCGCAGCATCGCCCATCAGCTCGCTGGCCGTGTCCGAAGCGTATTCCAAGCTCAGGCGCAAGCCCTTCTCGGCGGCCTTGGGTTTCATCAATGCCACGACGTCCTCGCACACGGTGCGCAGGTTGTAGCGTGCCTCCTCGAGCATCAATTTGCCGGCCTCGATTTTCGAAAAATCCAAAATATCATTGATGATGTCGAGCAGAGCGTCTCCGGAACGCTTGATGATATTGACCGCTTCGCGCTGCTCCGGGTTGAGCGGCGTATCGAGCAGCAGATCGACGAAGCCGAACAGGCCGTTCAGCGGCGTGCGGATTTCATGGCTCATGGTCGCCAGGAAGTCGCTCTTGGCGCGGTTGGCGCTTTCCGCCGCTTCTTTTGCGTGCAGTAGTTCTGCCTTGATCCGCTGGCGCTCCGTGCAGTCTTCGATCAAATGCAAGAGGTAGGTGCGGCCGCCCAAAGTGAATGCGTTGCTGTTCATTTTCGCGAGGAACAGCGAGCCGTCGCCGCGGCGCAGAGTCGTCTCGAACCCTTGCGTCCAGTCCGACGATTTCAAGAACTGCACAAATCGTTCGTAGTCCTCCGGCGCGGGCCAGACACCGAGTTCCGAAGTTTGGCGGCCCACGACTTGTTTGCGGCTGAGTCTGAAGCCGGCGAGACAGGCGTCGTTGACCTCGACGATGGTGCGCTGCGGATGTGTCACCAGAACGCTCATGGTCGGGTTGTGGTCAAACACGGCGCGAAATTTCGCCTCGGCTTCCTGAGTCGCAATTTCGGCTCGTTTGCGGTCGGTGATGTCCTCGATCTGAGAAATGAAATGGATGGGAACGCCTTCCGGGGTGCGCACCAAGGAGACATTCAGCAGCGCCCAAACCGCATCGCCGCTCTTGCGGAAATAGCGCTTTTCCATTTTGTAGGTGCGGATGTCGCCCGCGAGCATCTTGCCCACGAAGCTCATATCCGTTTCAAGATCATCCGGATGGGTGATCTCCAGAAACGTCTTGGCGAGCAATTCGTCGGCCGAGTAGCCTAGTATTTCGCACAACGACTGATTGACCCGAAGGAATTGGCCCTTCGGCGAGACCAGCGCCATGCCGATTGCGGAAAACTCAAACGCACTGGAGAAAGCGGCTTCACTCGCGTGGAGCCTGGCTTCGAGAGAGTCTCGAGAGATACTTTCTGGGTTTCGCATGGAAAGCCGCTGTAAATGCCTGGAACATTAGCGATTGCCGCAGCACAGCACCAACAGCCAGGTCACAGTTTCGCCATTTCGACGGGCCGCCACTTCGACGGACCGCTTTCCCGGCTACGGCTGAATCCCCGCGTTGCTCGTCAAATAGACGGCGAACGTACCGAGCCAGTGACCGCCCTCGTAATGCTCGCCCGTCACCGCGGGCAGCGCGGCCTCTCGATGACGCGCCGCGAGATTTCGCAGCAGCGGAGCGCGTCGATCCCCGACTTCGAGGCCGCGCGCGATTCCCTCCAGCATCCAGGCGCGGCTCAAATTGAGGCCGTCGATGTGCGCCAGCTTCGGGTCGGCGCGATCGGTCACCACCGCGGGCTCGAGCCTCGGCGCCGCGCTCTTTCCAATTCCGGGCTCGATGCCAGGCAAAAAGCTCGACAGCCACCGGCCGAACGTCTCGGGGCCCTGCACTCGGCGCATGAAATCCGCTTCGGCGAGACAAGGCGACAGAAAATCCTCGCCGGATGGCTCGTAACTGAGGGGACAGTTTCGGTCCTTCAGGTAGAACCGGCGCGCGGCGTCGCTCAGTATGTCGCGCATCTCGGAGTCGCCTGCAATGCCCGCCCAATCCCAGATCAGGCCAAACGAGAATGCGGTCTGATCGTGCTCGCCGATTCGAATCGGGTAGTGCAGCTTGGGGATCCAGGTCTTCAAGCGCGAGGCGGCTTCGGTTTCGAGTGGCCGCAGCACACCCGCCCACTCCCGCGCCTGCGGGTCATCCCACTCGCGAAGCTCCGCCGACAATTGCAGGAGCCACGCAAGCCCGTAAGGGCGTTCAAAGGAGGCACGATCCGCGCGCTCGAGATACGCCGTCTCGCCGGCAATGTTCTGCGCCGTCAGGCTGCGGGCGAGTTCCGCCCGTGCCGAAGCCGCAAAGGGAGCATCGGGAAACAGACGCAGCAGCCGCAACAGCAGCCAGTGGCCGTGGACATCGGAGTGCCAGTCGAAGCAACCGTAGAATGCCGGGTGCTGCTCATGCGGAGGGCGCGCATCGGCATCGCCGTCCATCGT
>DATMNF010000064.1:0-9230 GCA_035569355.1 Steroidobacteraceae bacterium | reverse complement strand
AGCGTCAACCCGATCGATTGGAAGGTTCGCTCGGGTGCCAGACAGAAAGACTTCCCATTGAAACTTCCCGCAATTTTGGGCAGGGATGTGAGCGGGATCGTGCGTGCGGTGGGTGAGAGCGCAAAGAACTTCAAAGTCGGGGATCGCGTACTGGCATTCGCGAACGCGACCTACGCCGAGCTCGTCGCCGTCGAGAGTTCGACGGTAACGCATCTGCCGCAAGGAGTGGATCTCGCGGATGCGGCGGCGATTCCGCTGATTTCCTTGACGGGAGATCAGCTGGTGCGAAATGCCGTTCAGGTGCGAAGTGGACAGCGGGTCTTGGTGTCCGGCGCGCTCGGGGGCGTGGGGAGGGCCGCCGTTCACTCGGCCAAGAAGTTGGGCGCGCGCGTGGTCGCGGGTGTTCGCATGAGGCAGATCGACGATGCGCGCCGTTTGGATCCGTGGGACGTTGTCGCCATCGACGATGCCGACGCCATTGCCGGACTCGAGGCTGTCGATGCGGTAGCCGATACGGTCGGCGGCGAGATTGCGGCCAGGCTTTTCGGCAAGGTGAAGAACGGCGGGTGTTTTGGCTACGCTTCGGTGATTCCGGAGGGGACCGCGGCGACAAATCCGTCGGTCAAGGTTACCCGCGTGTTCGCACAGCCTGATGCATCCAAGGTACGAGAATTCGCCGACGACATGCGCGACGGTAAATTCACTCTGCCTATCGGCCGCCGGTTGTCCCTGCGCGAGGCGGCCGAGGCGCACACCTTGGGGGAGAGAGGCGGTGTCGGGAAAATCCTTCTGCTCGCGAGGACTTAGCGGCGCTTGGATTTGGCGAGCCGCTTGGCGTTTGAAACCGCTCGGCGGTGAACGGGTGCCAGGCCCTTGTTCAAAACGCCGACGACCGCATCCTGAGCCTGCGCCATCACCGACTGCGATGAGGGCGTCTTGTAGGAAAAAGGAGCGAAAAATAAGCGAAACATGGACGCCGTAAGGGCTTGATTTGCGCGGAAGGCCTGGATGGCCATGTCGCTCCAAGCTTGGGCGAAAGCGGCCTGTTTCTCGCCGATCATCATTCTGATTTCCTTGCGGTCGCGAGCGGAGGGATTGGGCCCAGCCGCCGCCATTCGCGCGACCCGGCGCGCCACCACTTGTGGAACCGCAATTGCAAGCTCCATGGACTTGGTGCTGAGTGATCTAGATTTGCGGGCGCGTCGAGTAACCATGTCGGCGGCTCAATTTACCTCGATCGCTCGCTTCGCTCTGACCGGAAGCTTCCACTCGGGCCGGATAAAATGACAGGTGTAGCCGTCGGGATAGCGCTCCAGGTAGTCTTGATGCTCCGGCTCCGCTTCCCAGAAAGGGCCCGCCGGCGCGATCTCGGTCACGACCTTGCCCGGCCAAAGACCCGAAGCCTCCACGTCGGCTACCGTGTCTTCGGCCACGCGCTTCTGGTCCTCGTTCGTATAGTAAATCGCCGAGCGATAACTGAGGCCCCGATCGTTGCCCTGCCGGTTCAGCGTCGTCGGATCGTGGATCTGGAAAAAGAATTCGAGCAGCTTGCGGAAGCTGATCACCTGAGGGTTAAAGATGATTTCGACGGCTTCGGCGTGCGTTCCGTGATTTCGGTAGGTCGCATTGGGCACATCGCCGCCCGAATATCCGACCCGAGTGGAGATTACGCCGGGATAGCGGCGCAGCAAATCTTGAACGCCCCAAAAGCAGCCGCCGGCGAGGATCGCGCGTTCGGTCGATGCAGTCATTTCATTACCCCTTCTTCCAGGCGTTGGGGCAATTGTACACCCGCGGGCGACCCTCGCGACGATGCTCTTACGTTCGGTCAGTCGTCACGTGAACCCGCCCAGTGTGCGATATTTTCCGGTGCGGTGCTCCATCTGCCACCGCACGCTGGCGGCGGAGAGAAGTTTCTTGGCGCGGTTTACGTCCAACCGGGCGACCCAGTCAGTCGACGCAAAATAGTGTGTTTCCCCAATGAACTCGCCCGCCTCGATGGGATCGAGGGTTTGCTGCATCATCGTCCACCCCTCGAACGCTCGCTCGAGAATGGGCTCCTTCGCGATCAACCTTACCTGGGTGTGCCTTTTGTCCCGAAGAATCGCGCTGAACACGGTCTCGACCATCAACAGCTGGCCTTCCAGCGCTTGCAAGAATGATCCGCCCACATAGAGGAGCATGCCCGTGAGTTCTTGCTTGGCATTGGCTCGTCGTATCTGTTTCAACAATTCGGGAATCTCGTGCTCGTGAAAATCTGCGCTCGACCTGCTTGCATAGATCACGGTACTCAGAGACTTCATGGGACCCCTCCTCAAATCTCGGCGCGAGAATAGCCAGTTTTTCACCACGCCTTGAAATGGGCTCGGGAATTTTTGAGACGCAAGTCTCATTCGCATCGTTCTGGTGCGCCTGTGCCGGCGCGTCGGGGGTCGGCGGCTCCTCAAGGATGAGGGAGCGCCGCCACTTGATCCGACGTCACCGTGCTCTTCCACTTGTTGCCGAAATGGCTGCGCACGTAATTGACGACGGCGGCCACCTGCGCGTCGCTCAAGTGAAGGACGGCAAACGGTCCGGGGCCCGGAACACCCTTGCCGCCAAACGCCGGCATGCCGTTCTTGCCCTCGAGGACCGTCAGCGCTACGTACTCCCAGGAGACGAGCGCGGGGTCACCGGCCAGTTTCGGATAGTGTCCGGCGCCGACGGCGCCCTGTCCCTGCGGCATGTGGCATCCCTGGCAGATGTGGGTATAGATTTCCGCGCCGCTGGCAAGGCCGACGTCGTCGGCCGGGGAAAAGGCCGAATCATCCGCGTATGCGGCGGTCGCGGCTCCGACGGCCAGCAGCACGGCCGCGAGGCGCCTCGGAACAAGCGGCCTCATACGTTCATCCCCCGCGCCACCGTCCCGTGCGCGACCGCTCGCTGATGCAGCCGCCCGATGGCATCGAGCGCCGACGTGACCGCGCCTTCCTGCCAACCTCCCACATAGGATGCGTGCTCTCCCGCCAGGACGATGCGCCCGTCGATGCCGCACAAATCCTGGTAGTGCTTGTCGCGCTTATCGGAAGTCCACATACCGAAGCAACCCATGGTGAACGGCGAGCGATGCCAGGCCACGGCCACGCCATTCTCGAATTCCTTGCGATATTGAGGATGTATCTGAGCCCCGTAATCCACGGCCTTCTGCACGCGCTCCTCCGGCGTCATGGACGTGAATTGCATGGCGTTGGGGCCCCAAATGTAGGCGCCCAGCAGCACCCCTTTGCCGCCGCTGTGAAACCCGGTGTTGGGGTACGCGATGTTGGTGATGGGCAAATCCGTATAGGTGATGCCGCCATAGATGTGTTCGTCTTCTTCCCAGAAGCGGCGCTTGAACTGAAGGCCCACTTTGACCGACGATGCGTAGGGGAGCGCTGAAATGGCCGATGCCAGGGCCGTACCGACATTCATGGGAATCTGCGCCAGGATGGGCAGCGGAATGGTGCATACGCACCAATCCGCTCTCGCCTCGAGGAGCGTTCCCGGCGTGCCGGTGTCTTCATAGGCCGCGCGCACGCCGTCATCATCCTGATGAATGTCCACGACCTTGGCGTTGTAACGGATCAGCGGCCCCAATTCCCGGGCGAAAGCCTCCCCGATCCGGCCCATGCCGCCAACGGGCTGGAACAACGCCGTTTGCATGTCGAACCTGTCGCCGGCGGGGATTCCCTGCCACAGCTGCGACTCCAAAATGTCGGGAAGGGCGATGGGGTCGGAGGGAATCGGTTGCGCACTCAATCCGCCGCCAGGATCTTTGCGATAGCCGCGCCGATCGTTGCTCGCATCGCACGAGACGTACTTGAGGGTTTCATCGAGCGCGCCCCATTCGCGAAGCGACTCGAGGAGTTTCTCTTGATCTTCCTTGCTGACCGCCGCGTCAAGCGCATTTTGGCGCGTCGCCTTGGCCAGCAATTCGGCCACGTGGCCCTGGTAGTCGGCCTTGATCTCCCGATACCGCTGCGGCTTGCCGCCGAAGGCGCGGCTGCTGTGCAGATAGGCGTTGTAATTGACTTGCAAGAACGGCTCGAGCGGCACACCCAGCCGCTTGCAGTAGTGGAGCATGCCTCGATGGTGATAAGGAATGCGCCAAGGGCCTGGATTGATATACAAGTCCTTGTCGAATTGACATTGCTGCGTATGTCCGCCGAGTTCGGTGTAGCTGTCGCCGCCGCGCAGGGTCCAATTGCGTCCGCCCGGCCGGCCGTTGTATTCCAATACCTGGACCCGGTAGCCGGCGTTGCGCAGCTCGTACGCCGCGGTCATGCCGGCGATGCCCGCGCCGAGCACCAGTACCGAGGCGCCCGGCGGTGCGCCTTGCAGATCGATCGAACCTGGGTAAGGGGAGTCCGCCGCCAGACCCAAGCTCGTCATGGCCTGATACATGACCCCGCTTCCCGCGGCGGCACCGATCATGCGCAAGAGTTCGCGGCGGCTGGGCGAGGGCAGAGGAGAATCGCTTTCCATCGCAACCTCAAAGATGACGCGATACGCGCCCATTTATCACACGAAGCGTAGTTGCATTCAAGACGCCGGCAGCAGGAATTTGCAGCGGCGACGGGGGAGCACCGGACGCGCGGCGATGAGTGCACAGCGGCGAAACTGCGTGCGCAGCGGCGCAAGCGCCGCGTCATTTCACGCCAGACACTGCCGCCGCGCCGGTTTTTATATTATAGTGGTGACATTACAAAGCATGCTTCCATGAGGTTGGCAAAAATGCGCAAAGTTCGCACCCTCGGGCTTCTCGGCACCGGCGTCATCGGCGGCGGATGGGCCGCACGGGCACTGCATTTCGGCATCGATGTCATCGCGGCGGACGTCAAACCGGAAATGGAAGAATGGATACGCGGTGCGGTCGCGAACGCCGAGCCCGCCCTGGCGAACCTGACCTTCGCGCCTTTGCCGCCCAAGGGCAAATTGTCGTTCACCACGGACCTCAAGACGATGGCGTCGCAGGCGGATTTCATCCAGGAAAACATTCCGGAACAGCTGGCCCTGAAGCAGCGCGTGCTGGCGGAAGTGAGCCGGCACGCGGCGGCCGACGTCATCATCGCGTCGAGCACGTCGGGCCTCACACCGACCGATCTGCAGCGCGATATGGTTGCGCCGGAGCGATTCTGCGTCGCGCATCCGTTCAACCCCGTGTATTTGCTGCCGTTGGTGGAACTCGTCGGCGGGCAGAGGACCGTCCAGGGCACCATCGATGCGGCGGCCAAATTCTTCACCTATATCGGGATGCATCCGCTGCACGTGCGCCGCGAGGTGCCGGGCCACTTGACCGACCGCCTCCAGGAAGCGCTGTGGCGGGAAATTCTGCACCTGGTGAACGACGGCGTGGCCACCACGGGCGAACTCGATGACTCGATCGTTTACGGACCGGGTTTGCGTTGGGCGGCCATGGGGACCAATCTGATCTATCACCTTGCGGGGGGCGAGAGCGGCATGCGGCATATGCTCGAGCAATTCGGCCCATGCCTCAAATGGCCTTGGACCAAGCTCGAAGCGCCCGAACTCACCGATGCGTTGATCGATCGCATGGTGGAAGGCACCCAGGCACAGGCCGCGGGCCGCTCGATCCGCGAACTGGAGCGTCTGCGCGACGATTACCTGGTCGCGATTCAGCAAGTGCTTAGACAATACAACATCGGTGCGGGCGCCACGCTGCGCTCGCTGGAGGCCCGTCTCTATCAGGAGGCCGGAGCCGCCCGCGCCGCGCGCCCGGCTGAGCCGGGCAAGCCACTGCGATTGCTGGATACCGAAGTGAGATCCGAATGGATCGACTACAACCGCCACATGTCCGATTTCCGCTATGGACAGCTGTTCGGCGAGGCGATCGATACCTTGTTTCGCCAGGTGGGAGTCGACGAGTCCTACCGCGCGAGCGGACGAATGTACTACACCGTCGAGAGCCACATCCTGCACCTCGGAGAAGCCAAGGCGGGCGAGGCGCTCTATGTGACGGCCCAGGTGCTCGCGGTCGATGACAAACGCCTGCATGTCATGCAACGGGTGCACCGCGGGCGCGACGACAAGCAAATCGCCACGGCTGAACAGATGTATCTGCACGTAAACACGAGCGCCGCGGCGGCGGCTCCCGCCGACCCTGTGGTGCGCGCCAAACTCGAGTCGATTCGCAGCGACCATGCCGCGTTGCCGCGCCCGCCCGAAGCGGGCCGGTCCATCGGACAGGCGCGGCGCTAGTGGCGTGGCGTTAGTGGCGCGGCGCTAGCCAATGCCGAAAATTGTCGATCACGCTCAGCGGCGCGACGAGATAGCCCACGTCGCCTGCCAGGTGGTTGCGCAATACGGCTTCGAGCAGGCCACGGTCGCGCGCATTGCCCGCGCAGCTGGCTACACGACGGGCATGGTGGCTCACTATTACGAGTCCAAGCAGGACATCATTCTTGCCGCCCTGCGCCTGATCCTGCAGCGGATCGAAGAACGGCTCACGCGCGAGCGCGCGAGCGGCGAAGCGAATCTCTTGCACGTGCTCTCGGAGGCATTGGCCGTCGATGCGCAGCGCTTCACCGAGTGTGCGTTTTGGATGGCATTTTGGGGCCAAGTCTCGGCGGACAAGAAACTCAAGCGGCTCAATGTTTGGGTGCACCGCGAGTACATGCGGTTGTTCGCGCGCTGCTTTGCCGAGCATTGGCAGGAATGGGCGGCATGGCCGCCGCCGGTGCGCGACCAGGTACTGCGCTCGGTGGTGACATTCATCAACGGGCTGACCGCAAGCGCCGTCACCAGCCCGGGCGACTGGCCGTCCGGGATGCAGATCGAGCAATTGCGGCTGCAATTGGACCTATTGCGTCAATGGGGAAGGCGCGACGCGCGCAGCGCGCGGCTGCAGCCGTCCAAAGAGAGGAATTAACCATGGATTTTTCGCTCACCGATGAACAGCAGATGATCGTCAAAACGACCCGGGAGTTCGTGGTCAACGAGCTCTACCCGCACGAGAAGGAGGTCGAAGAGAGCGGCGCGCTGCGCGAGGAGTTGCACCGGGAACTGAAGGCGAAAGCCATCGATGCGGGCCTGTATGCAGCCAACATGCCGGCGGAGGTGGGCGGGGCGGGCTTGGATACCGTCGCCTGGGTTTTGTATGAGAAGGAGTTGGGGCGCACCAGTTACGCACTCCATTATTCCTGCGTCGGGCGACCCTCGAATATCCTGCTCGCCTGCGAGGGTGAGCAACGCGAGACGTACTTGCTGCCGACGGTGCGCGGCGATCGGGTCGAATGTTTGGCCATGACGGAGCCGGGCGCCGGCTCGGATCTGCGCGGGATGAAAACCTCGGCCGTTGCGGCGGGCGGCGATTTCCTCATCAATGGCACCAAACATTTCATCAGCCACGCCGACCACTCCGACTACGTCATCCTGTTCGCTGCCACCGGGGAGGAGCCGGGCGCGCACGGCGTGCGCAAGAAAATGACGGCATTTCTCATCGACATGGGCACACCGGGGTTCGAGGTGCGGCCCGGCTACAAGAACGTGTCGCACCGCGGCTATACCAACAGCATTCTCGAGTTCAATAATTGCCGCGTGCCGAAGTCGGCGATACTCGGCGAACTGCACCGCGGCTTCGATGTCGCGAACACCTGGCTCGGGGCCACTCGGCTGCAAGTTGCAGCGACCTGCCTGGGACGCGCCGAGCGTGCTCTGGAGTTATCGACGCAGTGGGCAGTGGATCGTGTGCAATTCGGCCAGCAAATCGGCAAATTTCAAGGTGTGAGCTTCAAGCTCGCCGACATGGCAGTGGAACTTCGGGCTGCCGAATTGTTGACTCTACAGGCTGCGTGGAAACGCGACCGCAAGATCGATACCGATATGGATATGGCGATGGCGAAAGTGAAGGCCACGGAAATGCTGGCGATGGTCTCCGATGAAGCGCTGCAAATACACGGTGGGATGGGGCTCATGAGCGATTTGCCTCTGGAGCGCATCTGGCGAGACGCGCGCATCGAACGTATTTGGGACGGGACCAGCGAGGTGCAGCGCCACATCATCTCGCGCAGCCTGCTGCGGCCGCTGGGCGGTTGATCTGCGCGGGCACGGCGTTTGGCGCAGGCCGATTTGACAGTATCCGGTACGCGCCAGCCTGGGCTCGCACATCGATGAGCCGGTGTCCTACAGACGGCGTCCTCTTTGCGCTTGAGAATACTCCTACAGCCCCGATGTAGCCCCCTGAGAGGGTCGTGCGTTAGGGATAGGGAAAGATACGAAATGGGACACCCATGATCGATACCGAAGTTGTGCGTATGCAACGACTGCGTAATACGGCGCTCAGCGCAAGAGCGCTTGCGGCGGCGCTGGATCCGGGTCCTGCGCGGCGCGGTTCGTTGTTTTCCCGAGGTGCGCTTATTTGCTGGCAGATCGCGCGCGTCGTCACCGGGACGCTGCGCTCGCATCCTTACCCGAAGTATCAGCGGGAACCGAGTGTTCTGCGCGCCGACTACGATCGCCTGAGCGCAGCGTGGCGCGGCGGCATCACCCGGTATCGGCGCCGCAGCCTGCAAGCTTTGTCCGACGAGTTGCGTCGCGTCGCGCGTGAATTGGACGACGCGCGGGCACTGACGTGGTCGGCGGAGATGAGCGATACCTTCGGACGCTTGCAGGTGCACGTCCGAAAATTGCTCCGCGAATTGGACCTCGGTGTACGCAGCGACGCCGGATCGCACGATGACCCGGTGTCGGCCCTGCAACCCGAGATCGGCACGAGCGCTGACGGCGATGTCGCCGGGAACTGGCCTTATTTGGCTTTTTGAGCTTCCGGAGCGCCGCGGCGAAGGCGGACGTCTGAATATTCCTACATGAGTCGGCGCGATGCGCCGACCCCGATGGGCTCACGCCAGGGGAGATACTCCGTGCACCGGATTGATGCAAGGAGTTCCCGATGCGCAGCGAAAACGTGCCTACCCCGTCGAGTCCAGAGCGTCCGCCGTTAGCGCCCCATGATCCGCCGGCCCCCGCCCCCCAGGCCGCCGCGTGGCGCAGGGCTCTCAGGGTCATCGGCTGCGCGCCGCGGGCTCGCCGCATCGGCGAACAATTCACTGCGCGCCGAGCCAAATGGGCGGGAGCCGGCAGCCATGGGTAAAAAACAAGAAATCGCCATCGGCATCGCCCTGCAAACACGAGTGCTCAAGACTTGCCCAATTCATAATCAGCTCTATTGCGGCGACGACGAACAGTGCGTCGAC
>DATMNF010000063.1:0-5416 GCA_035569355.1 Steroidobacteraceae bacterium | reverse complement strand
CGGAGTGCACATGTACGGCCGCATAGAGAACAACAAGCACGCATTTTACGGTCTCGATTTCATTCACCCCGAATTGTCGACGGAATCGGGCTGGGCGGCGCCGGGGTTTGCGGCGTTCGTTTCCTCGATCATCGAGTCGGGAGCGAATCCGGCGAACATGGGCGCGGTACGCAGCCGCCTCAAGGAGCTGGGCCTCGAGCCCTACGATTGCTTGAATCCGCCGCTGATGGACGCGCTTGCAACGCACGCCGCCAAACTGTCGGGCGTACTGAAGGCATAAGACCCGCAGCGCCGTTCAAGTCGCAGCGTCGTTCTTGCGTTGCTCACGCAAGAACGGCGCCGGGCCGACCGGCGCTTACTGTTCGAGAACCCGCTTACTGTTCGAGCACGATGTTGTGCTTGTGAATTTTTCGGTACAGCGTGTTGCGGCTGATGCCGAGCGCCTGCGCGGTGCGGCTGATATTCCAGTGCATTCTTTCGAGTTCACGCAGCAGCGCCCCGCACTCGGCGTCCCTTAGAGCGGCGGACGGGGGGTTGAGCGCCGACCCCGTTTCCACTTGTCCCGCAACTCCGTGTCCCGCGGCCGCGTGTCCCGCAACGCCTGCCGGCGACATGACCCGTGTCTCCGTGTGGAGAATTTCCTGCGGCAAATTCGACAGACGAATCATCCCGTCGCGGCACAGCGCCGAAGCGGTTCTCAGAGCGTTGCGCAGCTGGCGGATATTGCCGGGCCAGGAGTAATCCAGCAGCTTGCGAAAGGCGTCTTCGGCGATCTCGATCGATTCCTGTCCGGCGTTTTCCTCGCGCAGCAACGTGCGAATGAGATCCGCCTTATCGCTGCGATCGCGCAGCAGCGGCAGATGCAAGGTGATCCCGTTCAAGCGGTAATACAGATCCTCGCGAAATTCGCCATCCTCGATCATGCGGCGGATGTCGCGATGCGTGGCGCTGATCACGTGCAGGGTGACTGGAATGGCCTGATCGCTGCCGAGCGGGACGACTTCGCGTTCCTCGATCACCCGCAGCAAGCGGGTCTGCAGCATCAACGGCATGTCGCCGATTTCGTCGAGGAACAGCGTGCCGCCGTTGGATTGGAGAATCTTGCCGACGCGGCCTTCCTTCACCGCGCCGGTGAAGGCGCCGCGCGTGTAGCCGAACAACTCGCTTTCGATCAGGCTTTCCGGAATCGCGGCGCAGTTGACGGTCACGAACGCCTTGTCCGACCACAAGCCGCTGTGATGCAGCGCCTTCGCGAAAGCTTCCTTGCCGGTCCCGGTCGCGCCTTGCAGCAAGATCGGCACTTGCTTCGCGAATAGCTGCCGCCCGAAGCTCAGGTTCTTGCGCATTTGCGCATCTTCGCCCACGTGGTGTTGCCCGCGGGCCGCTCGGCTTTCCTCTCCGGCTTCGGCCGGCTGATTCGGCGCCGCCAGCTCCAGCGTGCGCGCCGCCGGGCGCAGCGGAGCGCGCGCGATCGCGAAAAATCGCCGCCCATGCGCAAGGTCGCGCACCGGCCAGATCGTGCTCGGTTCGAATTGAGCACGCCGTTCCAGCGTCGCAAAGTCGAACTGGAAAAACCTTTCGATCGGTTCGCCCACGAGCGCCTTCCGGGTCGAGCAACCCAGCTGCAGAAGCGCGCTCTCATTGACCGCCAGAATGGTGCCGGTCCCGTCGATCGCCACCAGCGCCTCGTGCAACAGTCCGACGAATTCGGGTCTGGAGTGAAAGCGCAAAATCCAGGATTGGCTGAATTCCTTCAGGAAATTCCAACGAGAGATGAGGTGCGCCGACATGTTGACGAGAGCCATCGTGTGACGCTGGATCAGCCGGCTGTCGCTCGAATTTGCGGTCGAAGCATCGAGCACGGCAATGATCGAGCCGTGCGGATCGAGAATCGGAGCGCCCGAGCAGGACAGCGAGAGATTGTATCCGCGGAAGTGCTCCTCCCGATGTACGGTCACCGGACACCCCTCCGCGAGGCACGTACCGATGCCGTTCGTCCCTTCGTGGCGTTCGTCCCACAGTGCACCGAGCGAGAGGCCCGCTTGGCGAAATTCCCGCTGCAGGGCCGGGTCGGTGATGGTCGTCAGCACGACACCCTGGGTATCCGACAAGATCACTGCGAAGCCCGATCCGGCGATCTGCTCGTAGAGGCTTTCCATCTCCGCACGGGCAACGGGGAGCAGCTCCCCCATTCGCTGCTGCAGCTCCTTGAGCGATTGGGAGCTCAAGACGGTATTTTGCCGCGGCGCCGACGGCTCGATGCGATATTCGCGCAGGCATCGATACCAGGAGCGCGTCACATGCGGCTCGATTCCAGCGGGCTGCAGTCCGTTCTGGACGACGTGAAGAATACGCGACGCGTGACTCGTGGCGAGACTCAAGTTCGTCATGACATCCCCCTGCGCTGAAGCCCTTCCTTAAGCATGACCCCGGGGATTTCGTACGTTGCGAAAAACCCACATTGCGCCGCGGCGCGGGCCCAGCCATCTTACATAAAGCGTGGCCCCTTTGCGCCGATCGCGCAATCTGCACTGCAACACTCTACTCCTGATCCGGAGGAGTTCCGAACTTGTAGGCCGGATCGCCGCTGTATTTCGAACGCACGAAGACCAGAATTTTCCAAAGATCGTCGGCGGTCTTGACGATGGTGCCGAATGGCGGCATCGGCCCGACGACGTTTTCGCGCCCCTTGCGCATATAACCCTCTTTTTGCAGGTCATCGCTGCCAAGCGTGACGAGTCGAAACAACGTGTCGTCGTCGCCCCCATAGACCCAGATGTCGTTGGTGAGCGCCGGACACATGCCGCCGCCGCCGCCGCCACCGTGGCAACCACTGCACGCATAGGTCAGCAGGAACTGCCCCCCCTGCGCGACGGCGTCGGCTTGAGTGTCTTTGTAGGGGTTCGCGAGCTTGCCCTTGGGGGTATTTTTGACCAGGTCCACCGGGGAGATCTTGGTGTAGTCGACCGGCGCTTGCGCCTCGTCCGCCCACACCCTACCGAGGATAAATAACGCGGTCACCCCGGCGAGCATCGCGACCGCACCTACGACGAGCACTGCTCTTCTCACTTCGTCTCTCCTGTTTCCCGTTTCCATTCAGTTTGTATCGTGGAATCAGCCGGACTTGGAGGCCTCGCGCTCCGCAGCTTCTCGAAGGATTTTGATGACCGCATCGCTGTTGTTGGCCTGTGCGATGCTCAAGGCCGTACGGCCGTCTTCACTGCGCGCATTGACGTCCGCGCCGGATTTGAGCAAGAGTCCCACAACCGACGACCGATTGCCGGCCGCTGCGATCATCAGTGCCGTGACGCCTCCCGAATTCGCGGCATTGACTTTCGCACCGCGTTCGATCAGCGATGCCGCCACCTCGCTCGAACCGGAGATCGATGCCAGCATCAAAGGCGTGTATCCCCCCTTGGCGACCGGCGCGTTCACGTCGGCGCCCGCCTCCATCAATGTCAATGCCGCCTTGACCTTGGCGTTTTGCACGGCAACGGCGAGCGCCGTCAGCCCGTCACTGTCGGCTGCGCTCAAGCTCGCACCGTGCGCAAGGAGCATCTTCACCAGTGCCGGCTGGTCGTTCCACGCAGCGTACATGAGCGGCGTCCAGCCGCTTCGATCGGCCCGATTCGGATCTGCTTTGTGCTCGACCAGATAGGTCGCCACCGCGATGAAGCCGAAGCGCGAAGCATCGGCCAAGGCAGGGTGACCTTCGCCGTCGACCGCATCGACATGCGCGCCGTGAGCCAGCAGGTAGCGCACCCGATCGATATCGTCGGCAACGATGGCGTTGTTCAACTCGTCGTCGGGGTTGGCTCCTTGCGCAAGCCATTTTTTCAAGTCCGCCATTCTCGCCGCGCGTGCCTTGGCGTCGATCGCCGCCGTTTGCACATCGGGTTTCGCGGGCTCGTACGCACCATGCGCGGGCAGATCACCGGAAATCGCGCATTCATCGCACTTCACGAGAGGCACGCCGAAGTCGACCAGGACTTGCCGTATCTCGCCCTTGTGCTGCTCGACCGCCTGCTCGATCGCGGCTTTGATGTCCGGGCGACCCCGCGGCACTGCGAGCGCCATATCGAATTCCAACTGCTCCCTGTCTTCCATCGTGTTGACCGGCTGGATGATCAAAGGCGCATGCAGCATCGCCTTGTAGTAGCCGGCCATCGGGCCCCAGGCGGCGGCAATGTCGAGGCCGCCATCGATGACTTGCTGGACCTGGTACGAGGGCTGGTTGTTCGCCACGATGTCGGCGTTGTGGCTCAGGTAGTGAACCACCGTATTGGAGACCACGTGATGGTCGGCCAGCGCCTGGCGGATCGCAGAGACCTGAAAGACGCCGACGCGCAACTTCTTCAGGGCAGGATCGTCCAGGCTCTTGATGTCGAGCCCCAAGTCGCTGCGGTAAGCGAGCACGAACGTGGAGCGGTACAAAGGAGCCAGCACGACCGCCCCTTCCGTGTCCGTCGCCATATCCATCCACAGATCGCAGTTGCCCTCGCTCAAGGTGGTGCGCATGAGCCCTCGCTCGATCGAGGGCCGCCAGTAGTACTGCACGCCGGTGCCGAGAGCCGCGCCGATCACTTGCGCGATCTTGTTCTCGAAGCCCTCGCCCTTCTGATTGGAGAGCGGCATGTTCCCCGGGTCCGCACAGACGGTAAGGGACTTCATTTCGCTGGCGAAAACAGCTCCGCCGGCCAACGACGATCCGGCGAGCAACCCGGAGAGTAGAGCGGCTCGGCCCGCGCGCCAGGTAATCATGTTCAACGCAATTCTCCTCGATCGGCGCTCACGCGGCATTGACGCATGGTTTGACTTGCAAAGGCAACGAAGGTTGCATCTGCGCGGTTCTGCGCGCCCTCGCCAGCCACAAAGAAATGCCCGGTGACTCGCGTCACCGGGCATTTTCAATATCGATCCTAAACTGATTTCGAGATTATTCGCCCACCCTAAATGTATACAGCGTGCCGCCCTGCGGAACCGAGGCGAGATTGGCCGCCTTGGTCATCGCCGTAGCGCCGATGGCCCCGAATTTGTCATTGAGGTCCAAGCCCGCCGTTACCGGCAGGCCGATCCACCCGCCGATGCCCGACCAGACCGACACATACTGCTTGCCCTTCACGGAGTACGTGATGGGGTTGCCGATGATGCCGGAGCCCAGCTTGCGCGACCACAGAACCTTGCCGGTGGCGCGATCCACGGCGCGGAAGTCGCCGCCCAAGCTGCCATAGAAGGCGAGGCCGCCGCCCGTCACCAGCGCGCCGCCCCAATTCGGGAAGGAATCGGGAATCTCCCACTCGGTCTTGCCGGTCACGACGTTGAACTTCTTGAACTTGCCGGTCACGCCGGGTTTCTCCGGATACATGTACACGTTGGCGAACACGTAGACCGTTCCCTGCGTCGTGTGCGAGCGCTG
>DATMNF010000062.1:0-7056 GCA_035569355.1 Steroidobacteraceae bacterium | reverse complement strand
CGAAAATACCTCAGGGCCGCGACTATCTCGTCATGGTGGTGACCACGGGCCTCATGGGTCCTCTCAAGGTGGGGGGCGTCAGCTACAACGGCGTCATGCCGGCGCAGTCAGGATTGAGCGAGGCCGAAGTCGCTGCGGTCTTGAACTACCTTGCAAGCGAATTGGGCAAGAATGAGGCCGGTGCTGCGGCTTTGTCGGCAAGCGACGTGACCGATGCCCGCGGCCGCCACCCCGATGGAGCGGCGCAGAGCACCCGAGCGCTGCGACCGGCCACAGACCCATGATCGCCCGGGTGCGGCTGAGCGCACCGGCGGTGCTGTTGGGCGCGGCGTGTTTCTCGTTGCTGGCTGCGGCTTCGACCGAGCCGGAGCAGAGTCCGCCGCCGGGCGTCGAGAACGCGCAGCGCGCCTGGCAAGACTGGACGCTCAACTGCCAAGGCTGTCATCGGCCCGACGGCACCGGATCCCCCGGAACCGCGCCAAGCCTGGCCGGCACCGTGGCTCGGTTCTTGTCCGTGCCTGGAGGACGCGAATACCTTGGCCGCGTACCCGGCGTCGCGACCTCGCCGCTGTCGAACGCGGATTTGTCGGAAGTGTTGAATTGGATGCTTTGGCGCTTCGACAAGGAACACCTGCCCGCGAGTTTTCGGCCGTTCACGGCGGCCGAGATCGGCGAGCTACGCAGCGCGCCGCTGCGGCTCGAAGCCTCGCAGATGCGGGCTGAGCTGCTCAAAATGGCGGATGAGCGGTCGGCACCGTAATGGGCCGCGGGGCGCGCGAGGACGTGGTACTCACGACCTGTCCGCGGGATTGCTACGATACCTGCGGCATCCTCGTGCACAGACGCGACGGCGAGGTCACGGCGGTTCGCGGCAATCCGGCGCACGCCATCAGCCGCGGTACCCTGTGCGGAAAATGCTCCACCGCTTATAACCGCGAGTGGCGCGATCCCACGCTGCGCTTGACTCGGCCGCTGCGCCGGGTGGGCGCCAAGCGAGATGCACGGTTCGAGCCGGTCTCCTGGGACACGGCATTGGCGGAAATCGGCCAGCGGCTGCATGGCGTCATCGCATCGCATGGCGCCCATACGATTTTGAACGCACATTACACGGGAACCATTTCCTTGCTCGCCGGGATTGCGCCCATGCGGTTTTTTCACCGCCTGGGGGCCACCGAAGTGACGCCGGATACGATTTGCAATATGGCAGGACACGTCGCCTTGCGTTACGTGTACGGCTCTTCGCTGGATGGATTCGATCCGCGTACGGCCGAGCATGCGGCCTGCATCGTGGTGTGGGGTGCGAATCCGCACGCCTCTGCTCCGCACGCACACGAGAACTGGCTGCCCGAGTCGCGCGGCAAAATCGTGGTGGTCGATCCGATTCGCACCCCGACCGCGGCGCAGGCGGACATACATCTGCAACCGTTTCCCGGCAGCGACGCGGCCTTGGCATTCGCTCTGCTGCACGTCATTCGTCGCGAGGGGCTGGTCGATTCCGCCTATATCGCGGCTCATGTGCACGGGTGGGAAGAACTCGAACCCCAGCTCGACGCCTGCGATCCCAAGTGGGGCGCCGCGGTCACCGGGGTACCGGCCGAGCTGATCGAGCAAGCCGCGGTTCTTTACGCGCGGGGTCCTTCGTTGCTGTGGCTCGGTCAGGGCCTGCAGCGTCAGGCCACCGGCGGCAACGTGATGCGAGCCTGCGCGCTGCTCCCGGCTGTCACGGGCAACCTGGGCAAGCGCGGTGCGGGTTTTTTGTATTTGAACTGGAACTTGCAGCAGCGCCGCATGGACGAGGAATACCTCGCCGGCACTCATTTGGCGTCTGCCGCCCGCGCCCCCTCGCTCAGTCACATGGATTTCGCGGCCGCGCTCGAAGATCCGGCGCGTTCCCGGGCGCTCCTCGTCTGGAACATGAATCCCCTGGCCTCTTGTCCGCAACAGACTCGGCTGCGCCGCGCGCTCGAGCGCGAGGATCTGTTGACCATCGCGTTGGATTTGTTTGCAACGGACACCACCCGGATGGCGGATTACGTGCTCCCGGCGGCGAGTTTCCTGGAGTTCGATGATCTCATCGCCTCGTACTTTCACTTGACCCTCTCCGCGCAGGTCAAAGCCGCTGAGCCTATGGGCAGCGCCCTGCCGAATCAGGAAATCTTCAGGCGTCTGGCGCGCGCCATGGGATATTCCGAACCCGAGTTGCAGGAGAGCGATGATTCGATACTGGCGACGCTCATGGCGCGCAGCGGTCTGGGACACACCTTCGCGTCGCTGGCGCAGCGTGGGTCGATCTGGGTGCCCGAGCAGCCCGCAGTGCAATTCGCCGACGGCGTGTTCGCGACGCCGAGCGGCCGCATCGAGATTGCCTCGGCGCGCGCCGCGGCGGACGGGCATCCGCGCGTGCCGCAACCCTGGAGCGACCCACGCCCCACGACCGGTCAGTTGCGTTTGTTGTCGCCGGCGGATGCCTGGCTCTTGAATACCAGCTTCGGCAACGTTCGCAAGATCGAGAAACGCATCGGCGAAGCGACCGTCGCACTGCATCCCGCGGATGCCGCCGAACGGCACCTGGCGGACGGCGAACCGGCTCTGGTGCACAACAGCTGCGGTCGCCTTCGGTTGAGGGTTGCGATTTCGGACCAGGTGCCGCGCGGCGTGGCTTTGACCCACAAAGGCCGATGGCTGGGAACGGATGCGGCCGGCGCCAACGTCAATGTGCTGAATCCGGGAAGAAAGAGCGATATGGGCGAGAGTACCGCCGTGCATAGCGTCGAAGTGGCGGTGTCGGCGCTGTGATCGCCGCGCCCAAACCGGCTATTGGCTAGTCGGTTGATTCGACGCCTGCACTCGCGCCCGATTGCGCGAGTCGCGTCCGTAATAGTCGGGATAGTCGGCGGAAAGCCCCTTGAAGCGCCGGTGCACCCAAAGATACTGTTCCGGTACGCGGCGAACCTGCGCCTCCAAGAGCGCGTTGAAGCGCTCGACGTCGCAGATCGGGTCGATCCCGGGGAAATCCTCGAGCGCGGGCCCGATCACGACGCGATACCCGCCAGTCCCCGGTAGCCGCTCCGGGAAGTAGGTCAATACGGCGGCGCCGGAAATGCGCGCAAGCCGCGACGTGGCAGTGGTGGTGGCCGCCGGTATCCCAAAGAAATTTACCATTACCGCACCCTTGTTGCGGTAGCTCTGGTCGGGCGCGTACCAGACTGCCTCATTCTTTTTCAAGGCGCGAATCATGGTGCGTATGTCATCGTGCGCGATCGGTTTGCCGTGACGCGAGAAACTGGTGAACATGATGTGCGAAAGGAGCGCATTTTTCGTCGGGCGATATACCACGTTGAGCGGCACGACCGTACCGAGAATGCGGGTGGCGATTTCGATGGTGGTGAAATGGCCGCCGATCATGATGGCACCGCGGCCCTTGGCGAGCGCCGCCTGCAGGTGCTCGAGGCCGCATACCTCGGCGAGGCCGTTCACCCGCCGGTCGCTGCTCCACCAGGTATTCGCCGTCTCGCATAGAGCCATTCCCAGGCTTTCGCAGTGGCGGTCGAGCAGGTCGGCTTGGGCTTGCGGCGACAGCGTGGGCATGCACAGTTCAATGTTGCGGCGTGCGATGCGCACGTAGGCGAGCGGCAGACGCCGGATGAGCCGGCCGAGGGACGCGCCTACGTGCCGCTGGGCAACGAAGGGCAACACCTCGATGAGACGCAAGACGCTCAAACCCATCCAGGTTGGCCAATATTTGGGCGAAAGAAGTTCTAACCGCATTGCCAATGCGCACGCACCCTCGACGCTGCTCTCCGACCCGCATAGGATTTGGCGAATGTATTCATTGCTGCAACGATTACGATCCTTGCGACACCGCTTTTCGTACGGCATCTCTGAGCGCGTGCGCTGGTCGCGCGGTACCTTCGAGGAAACACCCGCCGGCGAACTTTGTACCGTAGACCCCGAGCAGGCCGAAAGAATAGCTGCGTTGCGCGATCGTTACCAGGTGCAATTTGAACGCAGCATGAGTGCCGCGACCAGCACCAACAACTACGAATACCTGGATGTCCTGGATCGCGGCTGGAGCGAAACCGGCATGGATCGGCCGCAGGGCGGCGTACTCTGCGACATAGGCTGCGCCAGCTTTTGGTACGCGGCGACCCTGCAAACTTTTTTTCACCCGAACCGCTTGGTGGGAGTCGAAGTCGAGGGGCACCGTCTATTTCGAGACGGGCGCTCGCGGATCGACCATGCGGGCGGTTATGTAATACGGCTACCGGCGGCTGAGTTCGTCGTCGCGGATTACCGCGACTACCGGCAGCCGGCCGACGTCATTACCTCCTGGTTTCCATTCCTGACCGCCGCTGCCCTGTTGGCGTGGCGCCTGCCGCTGACGCTGCTGGCACCGGAGCCTCTGTTTCGGCAGATTAAACATAATCTTCGCCGCGAGGGACTCTTCTTCATGGTGAATCATGGCTTGCAGGAAGCTGCGTTGGCGGAGGGTTGGTGCACTGCAGCAGGTCTGCGGCTCGTCGCTCGATGGGCGGAGCCGGGAGCCTTGAGCAAGCATCGGATGTTGCCGCCCTCGCTGTCCTGGTGGAGGCACGGATAGCTTAGAAATATTCGTGTTTATCAGTAAATTGCTGTAGGATCCCGCCCGGTTCGTGAATTTCTACTTGGTCCGTTTCTGGTCACCGCGCCGCTCCGGCGTCACCTTGACCACAACCCACAAAGCAGGTTTCTTCGATCCAGGTGGCAGGCACTCGGCACATTGCATCGCAGTACGCACGCGTGACCGGCCGATAGCTTCTTTTGTAGTAGGTATTCTTCACATGACGAAAATGTATGTTGGCAATCTCCCGTTCTCAATGGACGAGTCCGCGGTGCGCGCGCTGTTCGAAAAGCATGGCGCCGTTCAGTCGGTTGCGCTGATCAATGATCGCGACACCGGTCGGCCCCGCGGGTTCGGCTTCGTTGAAATGGCCAGCGCAGATGCTGCGCGTGCCATGCAGGCCTTGAATGGCCACGATGTCGACGGGCGAGCGCTGAAGGTAAATGAGGCGCAGGAGCGCACCGGTGGTGGCGGCGGTGGTGGCGGTGGATCGCGCGGTCCGAAGCGCTGGTAACAGCGTTCTGAATCGAGCGAAAACTGGGGCCGCAGCGATGCGGCCCCAGTCATTTCCGAGTTCAACAGGGCGCGATCAGGGTTTACGCCCAGGGCGGCATTGCCTATAATCGCGCCCCTCGACGAGGACCCTCAAAGCTGATGGGGTCCCAAAGTTAAGGATTTGAGCCCGCAAGGGCTTTTTCGTTGCAGAGAGGGGGCCGATGGTCCCCTTTTTTGTTTGGGGTGGGTTCAAGCCAATGCGCGACGCCTTGATGCGCCTATTAGAGCCGCCGATCGAGGCGCTCGGATTTGACGTGGTCGATATCGAATTTGCTCGAGATGGGCGCGGCGGAGTTTTGCGCATATTCATCGATCGGCGCGCGAAGGATTCCGGTCTCGGGATCACGGTCGATGATTGCGCGAACGTGAGCCACGCGGTGAGTGAAGTGCTCGAGACCGAGGATCCGATCAAAGGGCATTACACGCTGGAAGTCTCTTCCCCCGGGTTCGATCGTATATTGCGCACGCGCGAGCATTTCGAGCGATTCGTGGGCGCGAGGATCTTTGCCGAGTTGAAGGTGGCCCTAGACGGCAGGCGGCGTTATGTCGGGGAGTTGAAGTCGATTTCGGACGACACAATTGTGGTGGAAGTGGACGGCACGGCACATCGCCTGCCGCTCGAACGAATTCAGAAGGCGAGATTGCGGCCGGAGTGACGAGGAGTCTATAGGACCATGAACAAAGAAATTTTGATGGCGGTCGATGCGGTCTCCAACGAGAAGGGCGTCGACAAGGAAATCATCTTCGATGCGCTCGAAGCCGCGCTCGCATCCGCCACCCGCAAGAAGTACGGCGAGGAGTTGGATGTTCGGGTTTCCATCAACCGCAAGACCGGCGCCTACGACACCTTCCGCCGTTGGAAGGTGTTTGCCGACGACTCCACCGAGCTCGAGGTACCGGAGCGCGAGCTGCGCTTGGACGATGCGCGCGACATCGACAAAGACGTCGAACCGGGCGGGTATGTCGAACAACCGATGGAATCCGTGCCCTTCGGCCGAATTCTCGCGCAGACCGCCAAGCAGGTGATCGTGCAGAAGGTGCGCGAGGCGGAGCGCGCGCAGGTCGTCGATGCCTACAAGGACCGGGCGGGCACGCTGGTCAGCGGCATCGTCAAGCGGGTCGATCGCAACGGCGTCTACGTGGATCTCGGCGCGAATGCGGAAGGCTTCATCGCGCGCGAAGAGATGATTCCGCGAGAGCCGGTGCGTTCCCAGGACCGGATCAAAGCGTACTTGAAGGAAGTGCGCACCGAGCCGCGCGGGCCGCAGCTGTTCCTGTCGCGCACGGCGCCAGAATTCCTGATCGAGCTGTTCAAGCTCGAGGTACCCGAGGTGGGTCAAGGCCTCATCAATATCCTGGCGGCGGCGCGCGATCCGGGCGTGCGCGCCAAGATCGCGGTACGCAGCAACGATCCGCGCGTCGATCCGGTGGGCGCGTGCGTCGGCATGCGCGGTTCGCGAGTCCAGGCGGTTTCCAACGAAATCGCCGGTGAGCGGGTCGACATCATCCCGTTCGACGACAACAACGCCCAGTTCGTCATCAACGCCATGGCGCCTGCGGAAGTTACCTCGATCGTGGTCGACGAGGACTCGCACTCGATGGACATCGCGGTGTCCGAGGACAAGCTCTCGCAAGCGATCGGCAGAGGCGGGCAGAACATCCGCTTGGCCAGTGAGCTCACGGGTTGGGAACTGAACGTGATGAGCGAGTCCCAGGCCGAGGCGAAGAGCGAAACCGAGTCCCTGGCGCTGCGCGAGGTATTCATGAAGCAGCTCGATGTCGATGCCGATGTCGCCAGCATATTGGTGCAGGAGGGCTTTTCGACCATCGAGGAGATCGCCTACGTCCCGGCGAGCGAATTGAACGGCATCGAGGAGTTCGACGAAGAAATAGTCAAGGAG
>DATMNF010000061.1:0-24491 GCA_035569355.1 Steroidobacteraceae bacterium | reverse complement strand
ATCACTACTCTGTACACGCTCGAGGCAAACTCAGACTCGGTCGTGATTCGCGTGTCCATGAGCAACGATGGCCCGGCTCTGTCCGGTCTCCTGTCCGGAATGACGCTGTGGCCGAAGGGGGGGTACTTGTTTGGGGTTCCCGGATTGGCAGGTCTCGTGCAGGGCAAGACCGACGGGGCACTCGCGGATCGGGTGGTTGCCTATGACGAAAAGTGGAGCGTCGCGCTGCATGCACCATACGCCGACCATATCGCCGATGGATCGATGGACATGTACCAGTCGCATGCGCTGGCAGCCGGAGAAAGCCGAGTCTTCGACGCGTGGTTGCAGGTGGGCTCGCGCGGCGATCTGAAGCCGATCATCGCGGCCGAAATTGCCCGCAAACACCTCGCATCCGGAGTCGTCCGCGGTAGCGTCACCGGAGGCGATGGCAAGGCGGTCGATGCTCCGGTGGTCGTGATCGAGAAGCAAGGCAAACCTTACGCCTGGGTGCTCGGCCGTCACGGCGAGTACGACCTGAGGCTGCCGTCCGGCGAGTACGCGCTCTACGCCACCGCCAAGAATCATTCACAGAGCACGCGAGTCAACGTCGAGGTCGGGGCAGGAGCGGCCGCGGTGCGTGATTTCCGTGACTTGCAAATACCCGGCAGCATCCAATGGAGCGTGGTAGATGCCAACGGCGGCGAGCCCTTGGACGCGCGCATCGGTATCGTAGAAGGCCAGAAGCCGCTGGTGGAGTTTCTCGGCCGGAAAACGTTCTTCACGGAGCTCGACCGCAAGGGCCGAGTCGATGTGCCGATCGCGCCGGGTAAGTACCTTTTCACGGTGTCGGCCGGCGGGGGATTCCTGGCCGAGAGACGGCAAGTAGAACTCGCGGTTCTTCCGGGCCGCGTCCGGACGGCAAACGTTGCGGTGACGCGGTTGTTCGATCCGCCCGCCCGCCATTGGTATTCGGCGGATATGCATCATCATGCCGACCAAGCCGAGGCGGTGACTCCGCCCGCTGATTTGGCGCGTTCGGAGCTCGCCGCCGGACTCGATCTCCTATTCGTCAGCGATCACGATTCGACCGTAAACCACGGCATCCTGCAGGCAATCGCGGACCGGCGCGGCATGGCATTCATCCCAAGCATCGAGCTCTCGGCTTCGTGGGGTCATTTCAATGCATATCCTCTCGCGCCCGGGCAGAAACTCGAGGTGGATACCGGCACTGCGAGCATCGATGACATCTTGAGGGAAGCGCGCCGCCAAGGCGCAACCGTCGTGCAAGTGAATCATCCGTTCATCCCGTACGGTTATTTCACCAGTGTGCAAGCCGGCGTGGCGCCGCTAGGATTCAATCCGGCATTCGATCTCATCGAGATCAACGCCGCGGCGCCCGCCGACGATGAGAAAGTGCTGCATGCCCTGTGGAATTTCTGGAACTCCGGACATCGATATTATTTGACGGCGGGTACGGATACGCACGATGTGTGGGGCAACGAGTCGGGCGCGGTGCGCGCCTTCGCTCACATCGACGGCGCGGTCACCGCCGAAACATTTGCCCAGGCGCTCAAGGAGGGTCACGCCTACGTCTCGTTTGGGCCGCTCGTCTTCCCGTCGGTCATGTTTGGTGATGAGCTGAAGGTGAGGCCGGGTCAGTCCTTTGTGCTCGGCTTCGATCTTGAGTCCGTGGCCGGCGTCAAATTGGCCCAGCTGATCGAGTCTGGGGTGGTCCTCGAGACCGAATCGTTTCCTCGCGCCTCACCACGGGTGCATGTCGATTTCCCGCTTACCGCCCAACGGCCCGCCTGGTACGCATTGATCGTCGAGGACAATCAAGGCCGCAAAGCCTATACGGATCCCGTCTGGGTGGATCCGATCGACTCGCCCTTCGAATGAGGTTCAATGCTCCCAATGGCCATTGACGTGCTGCCAGTGGTCCCCCACCTGATCCCATCGGTCCGGAACCCAATGAGCGCCTCGGCGGCCGAATATGAAGTGCCCGGGAACCCAGGAATAGGCGTGGCCACTCCATTCCCAATAGCCGGCGGCCCAGACGTAGCCGTCGCGCGGCGCGGGGGCCCGCTCGGCGCGTTCCGGCGGAGGCGCCACATCGGCATCGGTGCCGGCGAAAGCCGCGCCCGACGTTCCGCCGGCGCTAACGGCCAGCGTAATCAACAAAGCCTTGCTGAACTGCTTCATTTCGGAGACTCCCTTGCGCCGCACCCTTGACTACACAGATCGGTGTAAGTAGAACGTCTATGGTGTCCGCTGTCAAGCAAAAATTACACCGACCTGTGCAATCATGAGCCGCTCGGCAGCCAAGGAGACCATGCGCGAGCGCATTCTGGATACGGCCGGCCGGCTATTCTATGGTCAGGGCATCCGGGCGATCGGCGTCGACACGATCGCCGCCGAAATCGGCATCAGTAAACGCACGCTCTATAATTATTTTCCGTCGAAGGACGACCTCATCGTCGCTTATCTGTCGCGCCACTTCGTCCCGCCGGGGACCTCCAACCGTCCACTGCTCGAGCAAATCCTTCGTGTGTTCGATTGGCTCGAACGCTGGTTTGCGACCGACACGTTTCGCGGCTGTCCTTTCGTCAACGCCATCGCCGAATTGGGCGACGCCACGCATCCCGGCGTCAAGATGGCGGTCGCCTTCAAGGAACAGCGGCGTCTTTGGCTGCGTGATGCGCTTGTTCAATTGAACGTGGCGGATCCGGATGGATTGTCGACGCAAGTGGCGATTTTGGTGGAAGGCGCAATCATCGCGGCGCTGGTTCGCGGCGACCCCGCGATGGCCGGCGCCGCCAAGGCGGCGGCTCGGGTTCTGTTGACCTCGGCCGGCGTGCCGGCGCACGAAATCCCCGAACCGGCCCGGACGAGCGGCCAGGCCACGCGCAAAAAGGCGCAACGCGGCTCCCGGCGCAAGGCACAAAGTTCCTGATTCCGTTACCAGCCCACCGCTTGTCCATCTTTCCGATGATCCGATGCTCCGCGGTAGACGCCCTCGATCGGCCCATTGGAGGCGCCGTCGCGCCGCGCTGCTTTTCCCACCGGAGCGGACGTGGCGGCAGGCGTGAACGAGACCGCCTGGTAGCCGCCCATATCCTCGCCATTCGCGGACAGCACAGTATGGCCGAGCGCCGCCAATTCGGCTCCGAGCAGGTTGTACAGACTCGACTCCAGCTGCACCGTGTTCGTGGCTTGAACGTGCGAGAAGCGAGCAGCATCGCTGGCCGCCTGCAGGTTGGCGCCGAGATCGATCATGTTGATCAGAACTTGCACATGCCCTTGCGCCTGTTGACTGCCCCCCATGAGGCCAAACGCGGTGAGCGGCCGCCCGTCCTTCATCACGAATCCCGGCAGCAGGGTATGAAACGGCCGTTTGCCCGGAGCGATGAGATTCGGACTGTGCGGATCGAGCGAAAAGAGCGCGCCACGATCGTTGAGCACGAAGCCGTACCCGGGCACCGTAATTCCCGATCCGAAAGTGTCGTAGATGCTGTAAATGAACGACACCATATTGCCCCAGCGATCGGCCGTGACCAGATAGACCGTCCCTCCCACCGGATCGCGGTTGGCTTCGGGGACACTGGCCTTGTGCAAATCGATTCGCCGGCACTGCTCGGCGGCGTAAGCCTTGGAGATCAGCCTCGACAGAGGGATCTGCGAAAATTGCGGGTCGGCGTTGTAGGTGTACAGATCGGCATAAGCAAGCTTTTTGGCCTCTATGAGTACGTGCCAATAAAGAGCTGAAGTGGGACCGAGCGCCGCGAGGTCGACGCCCAGCTTCGGCCCACAGGCCTCGAGGATGTTCAGCATTTCAAGGACGGCGAACCCTTGTGTATTGGGCGGAAACTCGTACACATCGTAGCCGTGATAATTCGTGCTGATCGGCGCCACCCATTCCGCCCGGGTATTGGCCAGATCCGCGGCTGTGAAAGTTCCGCCGAGCGAGCGCGATTTCGCCAGGATGGCTGCTGCGATCTCGCCCCGGTAGAACGCGTCCCGGCCTTGTGCCTGCAAGACCCGAAAAGCGTGCGCGAGGTCCGGGTTGCGAAATACGCTGTAGGCGGCCGGCGGTTTTCCGTCGGGGAGGTAAGCCTTGACCGAATCAGCGTCGATTCTCAGAACTTCGGCTCCATCGACCCAATCGTGGTGGATGCGCTCGCTGACGGCGAACCCCTGCTCGGCGAGATCCGCTGCCGGCTGCAATAGCTCCTTGAAGCCCATGGTTCCACCACGCTTGAGCAGCGCGTCCCAGGCATCCACCGCTCCCGGGGCGGTGGCCGAATCGATTCCATGCGCCGGCATGGCAGTCTTGTAACCGCGCTCGGCGATGTGCTGAGGCGACGCGCCGGAGGGCGAGCGGCCGCTACCGTTCAACGCCACCAGCCGGTTCTCCTTCGCCAGCCAGGCAATGACGAAGACATCTCCGCCTATCCCCGCGCTGCCTGGTTCGACAACGTTCGTGACCGCCGCGGTGGCTATCGCCGCGTCGATCGCATTACCGCCTTTCTTCAAGATCTCGAGACCGGCCTGCGCTGCGAGCGGCTGGCTGGTCGCGACGATGCCGTTTCGAGCCAGGATCTCCGAGCGAGACTGCGGCAGCCAGCCGCTCGAACGGTCTCCGCGAATCGCGGAGAATTCTGCGGCGTGATTCTGTGGGGTGGCTAGCATGACTCCGAGTGCCGCAACGAGGCTCCTGAGCCGGCGCGCGCCCAGACCTCGACTCGCGCGGGGAACTTCGCTGACCAAAGTGGATGGGAGCATTATCACTCTGCGGCTCATGCTCCGCCAGGGTCGAGCCGCGCCGTCTGCGCGAGGTTACCGCCGCGCCATAAATAGAGGGCCAGAAGCGGATTCGTGCCGGTGCGCATCGCGTGAGGCTCCTCGCTCGAATGATGAATCGGTGTTCCCGGGGACCGTTCGCGCCACACCGCGTCGCCTTGCTGCCAAGCCGCTGTGCCGCTCAACGGCAGGTATATTTCCTCGGCTGGGTGGCGATGGCTGGGATAGTGCGTGGAAGGGCCCAAAATCAGAAAGCCGCAAGCGATCCGCTCGCTCGCGTAGGGTCCGCAGCCGCCCAGGATTTCACTCCACCCGTAGTTGTCGAGAAAAGCGCGGTCGATGTCCTTGTCGCCGTAGGTCTGGCGCCACGCCAGCGACGGCGCGGCGCGCGCCAGGGCAGCCACCAAATCGATGCCGAACGCTGCGCGGTCGCCGGCGATTTGCGCGAGCCACCGCAACACCGGCAAATCGCACCTCTCGACCGCGCGGTGTGCATAAGTGCGCGGCCAATCCGAGAGAAAGGGAGCGAACAGGGGCTCCTGCAGAGACTCGAGCAGCCGCTTGATTCGCGCGGCGATATCCGTGAGCGGTGTCAATCTGCCTCCTTTCCGACGATCAATTATACTGCTTGGCTGTTTTTCGACGTTCGGAGAGTTCGTGTCGCCCAAGTTTTCATTGACCGAAGGGCCGATTCCGCGTGCATTGTTGACGTTTTCTCTCCCCATTTTGCTCGGCAACATATTGCAATCGATCAATGGATCGGTAAACGCGATTTGGGTCGGCAGGTATCTGGGGGAAGCATCGCTTGCAGCGGTGGGGAACGCGAACGTCGTGATGTTCCTGTTGTTCGGCGTCATGTTCGGCTTTTCGATGGCTTCGAACATCATGGTCGCGCAGTGCGTGGGCGCGAAGAATATCGCCGAAGCGAAGCGCGTTGTCGGTACCGGCGCGGTTTTCTTCCTCGGTCTGTCGCTCGCCATGAGCCTGATCGGATTCGCGCTCGCGCACCTGCTGGTGGCGTGGCTGGGCACGCCGCCCGATGCCCTGCCGCTGGCGCTCACGTACATGCGCATCATCTTCCTGGCGCTGCCCTTCACGGGAGGGTTGTTTTTTCTCATGGCGGTGCTGCGCGGCGCCGGCGACTCGAGGACGCCGTTCGTCTATCTTTTCATGTCCGTCGTGCTGGATATCGCGCTGAATCCTTTATTGATCTTCGGCTGGGGTCCCATTCCGCGCCTGGGGATCGCGGGGTCTGCAAGTGCGACGCTCATTGCCCAAGCACTGAGCTTCTTCGCGCTGCTGTGGCATCTATATAGGACCAAACACTTCTTGTGGATCCATGGCAATGAGCTGCGCCTGTTCAAGGTGGATTGGTCGTTGGTGCGGTTGCTCGTGACGAAAGGCATTCCCATGGGGCTGCAAATGTTCGTCATCTCATCGAGCATGGTGGCGCTCATCTCCTTGGTGAATCGATTCGGTTCGGAGGAGACCGCGGCATTCAACGCGGCCATGCAGCTCTGGAACTACGTGCAAATGCCCGCGATCGCAATCGGCGCTGCGGCGTCTTCGATGGCTGCGCAGAACGTCGGCGCCGGAAAATGGGATCGAGTGAACCGGGTTGCAGGCACCGGAGTGCTGTTCAATTTCTTGCTCGGAGGCTTTCTGATCACGCTTGTCTTCTTTCTCAACAGGGACGCCCTGAGCCTGTTTTTGCCCGCGCAAGGGGCGGCGCTGACCCTGTCGGCGCATCTCAACCGCATCGTCATCTGGTCGTTTCTGTTCTTTGGCACGTCGATCGTGCTCTTCGGGGTGGTGAGGGCGACCGGTGCGGTCATGCCGCCGCTCATCATACTGGTCATCTCTCTCTGGCTGATCCGCGTCCCGTTTGCTTTTTCGATCTTGGATCGCTGGCAAGCCGATGCGATTTGGTGGAGCTTTCCGATTTCCTCCGTGATTTCCATGTTGATGGCCATTGCGTACTATCGCTTCGGCGGTTGGCGCAAGGTCCGCCTGGGAGTGGCGACGCGGCGAGCGGCATCGCTGCCCGGCATCTGAGATCGATGTCGCAGGCCCCGGCATACTGCGAACGACCGCTGGCCGTACGCTGCGGTGCCCTGGGCGACATGGTGCTGTTGACGGCGCTGATCCGCATGTTGCATGCGCGATTTCGCTCTCCCGTGGATATCGTGACCTCGGGGCCCTGGAGCGAACCGCTGCTGCGCGGACAGCCCGGAGTGGGCGAGATATGGAGCATGCGCAGCCGTAAGGCGCCCTACTGGCTGAGCGCCGGTCAGCGGTTCGTCGTGCAGCGTTTGCGTGCGCGCGGCGCCGGTCCGACCTGGTACTGCGACGGCAGCGCTGCTGCACGTCCGCTGCTGGCGCGCGCCGGAATTCCCACGGAGTTCATCGTCGACGTCAAGGATCATCCGTTGTTGCCGGGCGAACACGCGACCGAGCAATGGCGGCGTCTCGCGCAAGTCATGCCGGCCGCAATCGACGCAACGGCGGGCGGCGCCGAATGCGCCGCAGTTGCCCCGGGGTGCTACCTGCAAGTCAGCGAACGGCAACGCGCCGATCTCGAGGCGTGGGCGCGCATGCGGGGGTTCGCCGCGGCGCCGTTGATCCTAGTCCAGGCCGGCAACAAGCGGACGATGCGGCGGGGCTTGCGCCGTCTGGCCGTCAATCACAAGTACTGGCCGACCGAGCGCTGGGCCGAAGTGCTGCGCCACGTCCGTTTGCACTGCCCGGATCACGCCATCGTGTTGTTGGGCACTGGTCCCGAGTACGGGCTGAATCAGGAGCTCGCCGGGCTGGCAGGCGTCGAGCGCGTGTACAACGTCGCCGACGACCTGCCCATTTCGCGGCTCGTGGCTTTGTTGGCGCGCGGCGCCGGCTTGATTACCGTCGATTCAGGACCGGCGCATGCCGCCGCGGCGGTAGGTTGTCCGCTGGTCGTGCTGTTCGGCAAGGCACTGCCGTCGCTGTATCGCCCCTGGGGAACGGCCGGATCGGACGTCAGGATCGTAACCGGTCAAGTGGCGGGAGAACCCGACATGCTGGGAATCGAGACCCGCAGCGTGATCACTGCATGGTCTGGCTTGAGGTTGCGCAACGGTAATGGTTGAGCGCGGCGCCTACGCGGTGTCGCGCCCGGGCGCGCGCAGCATGTCCTGGGTGATCAACACCACTCCGCGCTTGGTTACGAAGAAACGCTGGCGGTCGAGAACATGGTCCAGCCCGATATGCATGTCGTCGGGAATCACGCAGTTTTCATCCAGAATGCAGCGCTTGATCTTGCAGCGCCGGCCAATGGTCACGCTCGGCAGCAGGACCGAACTCTCGATGATGCTGCCCTCTTCGATGCGCACGTCGTGCGACAGCAGGGATTCCTTCACGTAGGCCCCCGATACGATACAGCCGCCGGCGACCATGGAGTTGACCGCCATGCCGCGCCGGCCTTCTTCGTCCAACACGAACTTGGCGGGCGGCTGCTGCGCTTGGTATGTCCAAATAGGCCACTGATGATCGTAAATGTTCAGTTCCGGATGGAGCGAAACGAGTTCCATGTTCGCTTCGTACAGCGCATCGACATTGCCCACATCGCGCCAGTAATTTTGGGCGCGGGTCTCGACGTCGTGGAAGGGATAGGCAAATACCCGCAGGGGCGCCAACGCGGGGGGGATGATGTTCCGCCCGAAATCGTGATTGCTGGACTCGTTGGCCGCATCGTCGGTCAACAGTTTTTCCAGCCGCTTCATGCCGATCACGTAGATACCCATGGATGCGCGCGCCAAGTTTTCCTGGCCGATGAGCGGGTCCGGATTGTGCGGCTTTTCCGCAAACTTGATGACGCGATTCGTGTCGTCGGTCGTCATGATGCCGAATTCCTGGGCACGTTCCAGCGGCACGTCCACGACGCCGACGGTGATATCCGCTTCGCATTGCTCGTGATACGCAATCATCGGGCCGTAGTCCATTTTGTAAATATGATCGCCCGCCAAAATCAACACGTGCGTCGGGTTGTGCGACCGGATGAAGTCCAGATTCTGGTACACCGAGTCCGCGGTGCCGCGATACCAGTGCGAGCCGATTTGCTGCTGCGCCGGAATCAGTTCCACGAATTCGCCGAGTTCGCCCCGCAGGTAGCTCCAGCCGCGTTGAATGTGCTGGATCAGCGATTGGGCCTTGTACTGCGTCAATACGGCAATTTGACGAATGCCGGAATTTACGCAATTCGACAAGACAAAATCGATGATGCGGAATTTGCCGCCGAAGGGTGTCGCCGGCTTGCAGCGGTGCTGCGTCAGAGCTTTGAGCCGTTCGCCCCTCCCTCCCGCCATGACGACCGCCACGGTGCCGCTCGTCAATCGGCTGACATAGCGTCCGGTGTTCGTACGAGCAGCATGTCGCATACCTATCATGGCTTCACCGTGAGTAGCCTCCCCAGCGCGGTCCCAGCCTGCCATACTCGGCAAACGCCTGCACCTTTTCTCGCGATGCCGCTGATGCGTTTGCTAGACTCTGGATCATGTCGGCATTGAATCTGTGCGTCTTGAGTTCGGAGATCTTGCCGTACGCAAAGACCGGCGGACTTGCCGATGTCGCGGCAGCCTTGGTTCATAACCTGCGGTTGCTGGGTCACACGATGCACGCCTTCATGCCCCTCTACCCCGCGGTTCGGGCGGCGCATGCGGAGCTGCAACCCGTCCTCGGCGCCCAGCATGTTCCGCTCACCATCGGCGGCACGGAATATCGTTTCTCCTTGCAGACGGCGAGCTTGCCCGGCACGGACGTCGCGATGTATTTCATCGACTGTCCCGCCTTGTACGATCGTCCTCAATTCTACACGACAGACCCGGATGAACATCGGCGCTTCCTGTTGTTTACGCGCGCATCGCTCGAGAGCTGCCGGCGCCTTGGGATCGCACCCGACATCTTCCATTGCCACGATTGGCACACCGCATTCCTACCGCTGTATCTGAAGACGCTCTACTCGTCGGATCCGCTGCTGTCCCGCGTGCGGTCGGTGCTGACGATCCATAACATCGGTTATCAGGGCATCATGCCGAGCACCGCAATTGCCGACTTGGGTTTGGACGACGCCGCGGCGCTATTGGACCGCGACGATCTGCGGCATGACGTGATTAACTCCTTGAAAATCGGCATTCAATTTGCCGATGTGGTGACCACCGTCAGCCCGACCTACGCGCGCGAAATCAGCGAAGGGCCGCTCGGGATGGGAATGCAGCCGACGTTGCGGGCACGCAAGGATCGGGTGGTCGGGATATTGAACGGCGTCGATTATCACGAATGGGACCCGCGTCACGATCCGCATCTCACGGCGCACTTTGGACCGCAGGACTTGAGCGGCAAGCTCACCAACAAGGAAACGCTCATCGCCGCTGTGCACCTCGATCCGTCGGCGCCGCGCCCGCTGATCGGCATGGTGACGCGGCTCGCCGAGCAGAAGGGGATCGATCTGCTGTTCGATGCGCTCCCGATCCTGCTCCAGGAGCGTGACTTCGCCTTGGTGGTGCTCGGCGACGGCGATCCTCGATACAGGGCATTTTTCGAGGACCTGGCGCGGCGCTTTCCCGGCCGAGCTGCGTTTCGCTCGGGATTCAACGAATCCCTCGCGCATTTGATCGAGGCGGGCAGCGACCTTTTCCTCATGCCGTCGCGCTACGAGCCCTGCGGATTGAATCAGATGTACAGCCTGCGTTACGGCACCATACCGATCGTGCGCAACACCGGCGGTCTGGCGGATTCCGTGCAGCATTTCGATCCCGCTAGCGGCATCGGCACCGGATGCGTGTTCAATGATTACGATGCACCCGCGGTACGCTGGGCCGTAGGCACCGCACTCGACTGGTACGGGGTCCCGAAGAGCTGGCAACAATTGATGCAGAATGCGATGGCGCAGGATTTTTCGTGGACTCGGCAGATCCGCCAATACGATTCAATGTTCCACCGGCTGCGCGGCGCCTAGATAGGATTCCAGCAGCGCGTAGTGGCGGCCATTGGGCAGGGAATAGCTCGCCGCCAGCCGCAGTCCCGCGGCCGCCGCCCAGGGCAGCTGAGGCTCGATGTCCGGGGGCTGCCCAGCCTGGTTTTGCCGCCGCCCAAAGCGTTGCGCCAGCTCTTGCGCGAGGGACCGTGCCTGTGTGGGCAGTTGCACGACCATCCGGCTCTGCGGCGTGCCGTCGGCAAGGGTTCTCAGCCGATCAATGGCGGCGGCATCGATCGGCCCTGGTATCAGGGCGGCGTCGGTGCGCGCATACATGTCGATCACCGCCCGAGTAGTCTCATCCGGCGCAATGAGGATCAAGGGCTTGCCCCAAGCGTCGTGCTCGATCGCCCGAGCGATCGACGCTAGATTCTGCCAAGTATCGACCTGGCGGTACACCTGCGATGCCGGTCCCACCAATAAGGCACAATAAGCCAGCAACAGCGACCACTGGGCCCGGACTGTCTCATCTCGCGCCGCCTTCCATCCACGGAGCGCGAGCCGGACGGCGATCACCAAACCGACGACCGAAATCACGATGAAGTCCGCGTGCGAACTCATTGAGTTCCAGGCGTCGGCGGCGATCAGCCCCAATGCCCCTGTAAACACCATCACGCCCAGCAACACGAGCGCTGCGGTAGCGCGCAACGCACGCACATCCCAGAGGTCCCGGTCCGTCGAGACCTCCCGCGACCACCAACCGAGCAGCAGGGCGATGCCGGGGAGCGCCGGGGCGAAATACACGTTTCGCGCAGTGGCCGCCGACGACAGGATCACCAGCGGCGGTAGCGAGGCGGCGAGCGCGAAGCGCACCGCGCGATAGTCCTCGAACGCGGCCTTGCGGCGCCGCCGCCATGCACGGCGCAGAGCGGCGATCACCAGCAAGGTCCACGGGGCCAGATAGAGGGGCAACTCGATCAGGTATTTGCCCGGAGAATTGCGATGCGCGGCCGCGTACTGGATTTCGTTCGGGGCTTCGACGCGCGTAAATCGGCCGACCAGGTTGTTCCAGAAAAACACTTTCAGGCGAGCGGCGCCATCCGGCCCCACGTACACGAACCAAATCCACGTGAAAATCATCGCGGCCTGAAGCACGACTCCCACGTACAGTTCCCAGCGCAGGAGTTCGCGCCAGCGCTTCTCCCAGACAGCGAGGGTCACTACGGCCATCGCCGGCACCATCCAGGCGACGGCGCTCTTGCTGAGGAAGCCAAATCCCAAGGCGGCGTGCATCACCAGGTACCCGCGCAGGCGTTCGCGGGTGTCGGCCGCATAAAAGCCCCGGTACGCGCCCAGGAGTGCGATCGAGACGCTCGCGAGGAGCGGTGCATCGGTCGCGAGCCAGATGGCCACTTGATACGACAGCAGGAAGGTGCTCATCGCCGCCGCGGCGACGAGACCCGCGAGGTCCCCGGCGCTGCGCCGGGCCATGAGGCCGACGCCGAGCGCCGTGATCACGGCGTAAAGCAGATTCGGTAATCGCGCCGACCAGGCTTGCGCGCCGAAGAGCCGGATGGGGACGGCCGCAACCCAATAGGTCAGCGGCGGCTTCTCGCAAAAGGCCTCGCCCGCCAACAGCGGGACCGCTTTGTCCGCCTGCCCGCTCATGCGCCAGGCGATGTCCGCTTCACGCGGCTCGTCCGGAGTCCAGTATCCGCGCCCGAACATGCCCACGCACCAGGTCATCAGCAACGCCGCCGAGAGCCACGAGAGCGGTGAGGGGAGCCGGTTCAAAGCGGTATACTTCCGAGCCTACCAAGGAGAGCGCATGGCATACGCTGACTATACTTCACAGGGCGCCGTCGCCGTGATCACGCTGAATAATCCGCCGGTCAACGCGCTGCGCGCCGGGCTCCGTACCGCCGTCGCCGACGGACTTGAACGCTCGGCAAGCGAGGAGTCAATCCGCGCGGTCGTAATTGTCGGGTCAGGCAATGCGTTTTGCGGGGGCGCGGACGTAGGCGAATTCGGGTTGCCCGCCATGTCCGCAAGTCCGTCTTTGTCGGACTTGCTTTCGCTGATCGAGAACTCGCCGAAACCGGTGGTCGCTGCGATCAACGGACTCGCGCTGGGCGGAGGACTGGAACTCGCCATGGCATGCCACTATCGCGTAGGCGCCGCCGCGGCGCCGCTCGGAATGCCTGAGGTGAAGCTGGGGCTTCTGCCGGGGGCGGGCGGCACGCAGCGGTTGCCGCGCCTGGTAGGCGTCGAACGGGCGCTGAACATGATCGTCAGCGGCAATCCCGTGAGCGCGCGTGATTTGGCGGAGACCGAATTGCTCGATTCGATTGCCGACGGCGACCTGCTGCCGGCAGCGGTGGCATTTGCCGAACGCGTCATCGCCTCGAATCTGCCGCTGAAAAAAGCCCGCGATATCAGGATAGATTTTCCGAATGCGGAGGCGTTTTTGGATTTCGCGCGCGGCGCCATCGCTCCGCTCGCCAAGAATTATCCTGCGCCGCTAAAATGCGTCGACGCCGTAGAGGCGGCCGCGCTCAAACCCTTCGACGAAGGTATGAAGACCGAAGGGACCCTGTTCATCGAATTATTGAACACGCCGGAGTCCAAGGCATTGCGGCACGCGTTTTTCGCCATGCGCGCGGCCGCCAAGATTCCCGACGTTCCGAGCAGCACTCCGTTGCGCTCGATCAGATCGGTGGCGGTAATCGGCGCCGGTACGATGGGCGGCGGCATCGCCATGAATTTCGCCAACGCGGGCATCCCGGTGACGGTGCTCGAGACGACCCAGGCCGCGCTCGACAAAGGCTTGGGCACGGTAAAGAAGAATTACGAAAGCACGCTGAAGAAGGGCCGCCTCACCCAGGACGAATTCGAGAAGCGCCTCAGGCAAATCACCGGAACCCTGTCGTACGAGGACATCAAGGGCGCCGACCTCGTGATCGAGGCGGTGTTCGAAGATATGGCGGTTAAGAAGCAAGTCTTCGAGAAGCTCGACGAGGTCGCGAAGAGCGGGGCGATCCTCGCATCGAACACCTCGACCTTGGATTTGAACAAGATCGCGTCTTTCACGCGGCGGCCTCAGGACGTGATCGGGCTGCACTTTTTCAGCCCGGCGAACGTCAGCAAGCTGCTCGAGATCGTGCGCGGCGCCAAGAGCGGCAAGGATGTGGTGGCGACCAGCATGGCCGTGTCCAAGCAAATCAAGAAGGTCGGCGTCATTTCAGGTGTCTGCGATGGATTCATCGGCAATCGCATGATGAATGCATATTTCCGCCAGATGGAGCTGCTGCTGGACGTGGGAGCGCTCCCGCAGCAAATCGACAAGGCGATGGAAAAATTCGGTTTTGCAATGGGACCGTTTCGGGTGAGCGATCTCGCGGGCAACGATATTCTTTGGTACATCCGCAAGCGCTTGTATGTCGAGTATCCGGACCGCGTATTCTCCAAGACGCCGGATCGCATCTGCGAGCTGGGACGTTTCGGTCAAAAGACGGGCGCTGGCTGGTACGACTACAAGCCCGGCGACCGAACGCCGGTCCCTTCCGAGCTCGTCAACAAGATCGTCCTCGAAGAGTCGGCACGGCTGGGAATTGCGCGGCGCCCGGTCAGCGACGATGAGATCGTCGAGCGCGCACTGTATTCCTTGATCAACGAAGGAGCGCGCATCCTCGAGGAGGGCATCGCGCTGCGCGGCTCGGATATCGACGTCGTCTACCTGACCGGATATGGATTCCCGGATTTTCGGGGCGGACCGCTGTTCTACGCCGATACCGTCGGCCTGCCCAATATTCTGCGGGCGATGCGCAAATTCGCGAAGGACTATCAGCCGGACGCGTGGAAGCCCGCCCGTTTGCTGGAGCAACTCGCCTCAGAAGGCAAAACCTTCGCCAGTTGGGGAGTTCAATCATGACGGACGCCGTAATTGTCGCAACCGCGAGGACTGGGCTCGCGAAATCCTGGCGAGGCGCGTTCAACATGACGCATCCGGTGACCTTCACCGGCCACGTTTTGCAGCACGCGATGCAACGGGCACGGCTGGATCCGAAGGAAGTCGAGGACGTCATCGTCGGCGGCACATTCATGGAAGGCGCGGCCGGGATGAACGTGGCGCGGCAGGTGGCGCTGCGCGCCGGCTGTCCGGTCACCACGGCCGGAGTCACGGTGAATCGCTTCTGCTCCACCGGTCTGCAAACCATCGCGCTCGCGGCGCAACGAGTGATGGCCGGCGAGGGCGAGATATATGCGGCCGGCGGCCTGGAGTCGATCTCCTGCATTCAAAACCAGGCCAATCTGCGCATGCTCAAAGAACAGTGGCTGGTGCGGCACAAACCAGAAATCTACTGGAACATGCTGCAGACCGCGGAGAATGTCGCCAAGCGCTACAACATACCGCGGCAACTGCAGGATGAGTACGGCGTGCAGAGTCAGTTGCGCGCAGCCGCGGCGGCGCAAGCCGGCCGCTTCAACGATGAAATCGTGCCGATGACCACGGTGATGGCGATGGCCGATAAGGGTTCTGGAGCCATCGTCACCCGAGAAGTGACCATCCGCGCCGACGAGGGCATTCGGCCCGACACCACCTATGAAGGCGTGGCGAAAATCCGCGCAGCCCTGCCGGGCGGCGTGATCGCGGCGGGCAATTCGAGTCAGTTCTCCGACGGCGCGTCGGTGTGCATCGTCATGGATGCGAAGCGGGCGGAGAAAAAAGGCTTGAGCGCGCTCGGAATCTTTCGCGGCTTTCAGGTAGCGGGATGCGAGCCCGATGAGATGGGCATCGGGCCGGTCTTCGCAGTGCCCAAACTCCTGGCCAAGGCCGGCCTGCGCGTCGATGACGTCGGCTTGTGGGAATTGAACGAAGCGTTCGCGGTGCAGGTCATCTATTGCCGCGATCGGCTCGGTATTCCCGCCGAGCGCCTCAATGTCGATGGCGGTGCCATCGCGGTCGGACATCCGTACGGAGTCTCAGGTTCTCGCCTGGTCGGTCATGCGCTGATCGAGGGCAAGCGCCGCGGCGTGAAATACGTCGTGGTGACGATGTGCATCGGCGGCGGAATGGGGGCGGCCGGGCTGTTCGAAGTGGCCTGAGAAAGGGTGTCGGGGCGAGGAGAGACGTGGCGTGTAACGCGCGCGTGTCGGCGTCGTCCTACCCGCCCCCCTCCGAAATTCCTATTGCCGCGCTGTGCGCCGAGCTACAGCCTTCAAGACTGGCCAGGCGGGGAAGGCGTTGCTCATGGATCCTTTGTTGCGGCGGATGGTGCCGTATGCCTGCGCCGTACTGATCACCGGCGTGGCGGTGCTCGTGCGCTCGAGCCTCACACGCTTCTTGGGTGATCATTATCCTCTCGGCACGTTCTATGCGGCGGTTGCCATCATCGGGTGGTTCTGGGGAGCAAGGCCGGCAATTCTGGCCGCTGTCTTGGGGTATGTGATCGGCTATTACCTGTTTCTGCTGCCGCGCGGTGCGCAGGAATCCCTTGTACTGGAGTTCACGGTCTATGCGGCGATTTGTTCGGCGCTCATCGCCCTCGTCTATCGGGTCTATGAACGCCAACGTCGGCTCGATCAGGCGCTCGCGGCGCATGCGTCGACACAACACGACTTGGTTGAGAGCGATGCCCGATTCAAGCGGTACCTCGCCGCGCTCGAATTGAGCGAACTGCGCTATCGCTCGGTCAGCGAAGCGTTTGATTTCGGCATGTGGAGCGCGGACGCGGCGGGACGCTTGACCTTCGTGAGCGCCCGTTATCTCGATTTCCTCGGCGCGACGCTCGAGAAAGCCGAGGCGCAAGTCTGGTCTGCGATTCAAGCGCCTGCAGAGGAGATCCAAGAGGCCGCCGCCCGGTGGGAACGCTGCAAAGCGACCGGCGAGCCCTGGGACTGGGAGTATTCGCTTCGCGGGCACGACGGTGCGGTTCGCAGAGTATGGAGCCGCGGCATCGCGCTGCGAGCGCTGGACGGCAGGGTGAGTTCCTGGGCCGGATTTAGCCTTGATGTGACTGCGCAATACTCGGCGGCGCGCGCCCGGGATCAAGCGCGGCAGCGGCTCGAAGTCGTGACGAACGCCATGTCCGTCGGCGTGGCGCAGTGTAGCCGGGAGCTGGAATATATCTGGGCGAACCCGGCCTATGCGCGAGCGGTGGGTGCTTCCGCCGGGCAGGTTGAGCAGATACAAGGGCGCAAAATCGAGGAGGTCCTCGGCCGAACGCTCTTTGAGCGGCTCGAGCCCTACTTCCTGCGCGCTCTTGGCGGAGAGACCGTCGAATATGAGGGAGCGTGGGGATCGGAGGTCGATCCGAATCGGTGGATCCACGCCACATACACTCCGATCTGGAATGGATCCCCCGTGCCGATCGGCTGGGTCGCGGTCATCAGTGATCTTACGGAGCGGCGCGCTCTCGAGGAGCGTCTGCGCCGTTCGGATCGCCGCAAGGATGAGTTCCTCGCGACCCTCGCCCACGAACTCAGGAATCCACTCGCTCCCATTCGATACGCGACTCAACTCATGAAGCCTGGCACGCCGCCGGAGATGGCGGCGGATGCGAGGCGCATGATCGATCGTCAGCTGGCGCACATGGCGCGGCTGCTCGACGACTTGCTGGACGTGTCGAGAATCACACGAGGCACGCTTGAAATCCAGCGCGACTCGGTCGATATGCGCTTGGTCCTCAAGCACGCCGTCGATGCAGCTCGACCGTTGGCGGAATCCGTGGAGCAAGAGCTTCGCGTGGAGCTTCCTGACGACCCCCTTCCGGTGCGCGGCGATGAGACGCGGCTAATCCAAATCATCGGCAACCTCATCAACAACGCGATCAAATTTACGGCGGCCGGCGGGAAGATCGTTGTTTCGGGTGCAGTCGATGGGGCGATGATCGTCGCGCGCGTGCGTGACACCGGGCGGGGAATATCGCCGGAGCTCCTGCCCCATGTCTTCGAGATGTTTACTCAGGGCGAGCACAACGCGCGTCAGACGGGCCTCGGCATTGGCTTGGCGCTTGCCAAGCAGATGGTCGACCTGCACGGCGGGAGCATCGCGGCGCACAGCGACGGGCCCGGGCGCGGCAGCGAGTTCCGGGTGCTCTTGCCCCGTGCCGCGGAGCTTCCGGCCATGCAGGAGTCGCTCGCGGATGCCACCAAGGTGTCCGTCCTGGGAGCGGATCGCATTCGAGTCCTAGTTGTCGACGACAACGTCGATGCAGCCGATTCGCTGGCGCAGTTTCTGAAACTCGCCGGCTATCAAACCCGAGTCGCCTATGACGGGCGCACGGCGGTCGAGATAGCGGGGATACTCGAGCCGGCGGTGGTGCTCCTCGACCTTGGCCTGCCGTATCTGAACGGGCACGAGGTCGCTCGACGTCTTCGGTCTCTGCCTTGGGGACGCACGGCACGTCTGATTGCACTGACCGGCTGGGGCCAGGCGGACGACGTGCGGCGCAGCCGTCAAGCGGGCTTCGATGAGCATCTCACGAAACCTGTGGATCCGGAGGATCTGCTCCAGCGCATCATCGCGCTGACTCGGGGAGAGGGAGAGGCGAAGGCCGCCAACTGACCACGTGCCATGGCCAGGCTAATCGTCGTCTCCAATCGCGTCGCGCTTCCCGACCAGAGCCTGTCGCCCGGAGGACTTGCGGTTGGGGTCCTGGCGGCGCTGCAGGGGCCGGATGGAGGAATATGGTTCGGCTGGAGCGGTAAAACCCAGGAAGTCCCGGGTGAGCCGGAGATCCACGAAAAAGACGGTATTCGCTTCGTGACCGTTGATTTGCCGAGCGCCAATTTCGACGCGTATTACAACGGCTTCTGCAACGGATCGCTGTGGCCTTTGCATCATTATTTCCCCGGCGCTTTCCGCTACGACCCAGGGGAATTCGCGGCGTACATGACGGTGAATCGCTACTTCGCCGAGTCCCTGGTCAAACTCGTTCAAGTAGGCGATGTGATTTGGGTGCACGACTACCAGCTCATTCCGCTCGGGAGTTTGTTGCGCCAAGCGGGGATCGATGCGCAAATTGGATTCTTCTTGCATATTCCCTATCCGAATATCGCCGTTCTGCGTCTGCTCCCCACGTACGCGGAGTTGGTTCGCGACATGTGTCAATACGATTTGGTCGGTTTTCAGACGACGGAGGATCTCGACGGATTCAAATCGGCGGTTAACGCGGTATTTCCCGGCGAGGTGCGTTTCGGCGAGGAAGAACTTGGGCTCAAGGGGCGGCAGATCGGAGTCGGTGTATTTCCCATTGGTGTCGATGTCGATGGGGTTGCCCGGCAGGCCGAGGTCGCGGTGCGCGACGATGGCCAGGTCAAACAGCTCGAGCGGGGCCTTTTAGGGCGCAAGCTGCTGTTGGGCGTTGATCGATTGGACTACAGCAAGGGATTGATGGAGCGGTTCGCCGCCTACCAGAGATTTCTGGAATGCGCCCCGGAGCTTCACGGCCAAATCACGTATATTCAGATTGCGCCCCTGAGCCGGGTGGACGTCGCAGCGTACGCTGAGCTTCGCGACGCTCTCGAGCGGGCCGCCGGCCACATCAACGGACTATTCGCAGATACCGATTGGACGCCGATCCGCTACCTCAACAAGGACTTTTCGCACCAGACGCTCAGCGGTTTTCTCCGCATTGCGAATGTTGGCGTAATCACCCCGGTGCGCGACGGGATGAACCTGGTCGCGAAGGAATTTGTCGCCGCACAGGATCCTGAGAATCCAGGCGTCCTGGTGTTATCGAGCCTTGCGGGGGCGGCGCAGGAGCTCGTCGGTGCGTTGTTGGTCAACCCATATGACAAGGCCGCCGTTGCTTTAGCCATGCAACAGGCGCTCGCCATGCCGCTCGCGGAGCGGCGCTCGCGTCACGAGTCGATGCTCAAGGCGCTGCGCGCCAATTCGATCTCCCGATGGCACGAGTCGTTCGTTTCGCGCCTGTCCCGCGCCAAGCCCGCCCGCCGTTGAAACCTGCACGCTCGAGGCATCTTAGGTGACCCGACGCGTCGGCGAATGGGTTGCACGCTCATAAGCCCGCGCAACGCCGAGGACGTGAGCTTCGGCCCAGGGTGCGCCGCTTATGTGCAGGCCGATCGGCAGACCGGCCCGTGTGGTTCCGCACGGCAAGGAAACACATGGAAAGCCGTAAATATCGAACGGTCTGGTGTTCTGAAGGTACAAACCGTCGCCGGCTACAATGGCGTCGAAGCTCGACCCGAGGTCGGTCGCCTTCGGCGCCGGCACGGGCGTGGTGGGGGTGACGAGCACATCAACCGTGGAGAAAACCTGCGGCGCGACTCTGCGCAATCGTTCCAAGTCGCGGCGAGCCTCGATATAGATTTCCGCCGTGATGCTCTCGCCCAATCGAAGCTTTGCCAAGGTCTCCGGTTGGTAAAGCGTCGGTGTAGCCGCAATGCGTTGCGAGTGATACGCGTACGCTTCGGCCCGGATGACCGTCCTATCCTTGCTCACTTCGAGCGCAACGTCGCGGACATCCGCCCCCAATCTTTTGAATTGAGTGAGAGCCTCTTCGATCGCCGAGCCAACTTCCGGGTCCAGATTGGAATAGTACAGTGCACGCGGGACACCGACGCGCAAGCGGCTGCCGGCGTGCCACCCGGTTCCATCATAGCGGTCCACGCCCCGCTCCTGACTCGACGGGTCGCCCGGGTCGTAACCCGCGATGGCCTGCAGGACCAGCGCCGCATCGGTGACCGAACGAGTCATCGGCCCGACGTGATCGAGCGACCATGAGAGCGGCACGACGCCGCGATTGCTCACTCTCCCGTAGGTGGGTTTGAGGCCGACGATTCCGCAAAAGGAAGCAGGCTCACGAATCGAACCTCCAGTGTCCGAACCAAGCGCGGCGTAGCATAGACCTGCGGCAACCGCCGCGGCGGATCCACCCGACGAACCGCCGGCGATGTGGTCGGTTCCCCACGGATTCGTGACCGCTCCATAGAAACTCGTAACGGAAGTCGAGCCATAGGCGAACTCGTGCATGTTCAATTTTCCGAGCAGCACGGCGCCGGCTTCCTTGAGCTTTCGCACCACGACCGCATCGTCGGTCGGAATCCGGTCCTTGAAGACCGCGCTGCCCGCGGTGGTGAGAACGCCGGCCGTGTCGATCAAATCCTTGAGCGCCACGGGAATTCCATGCAAAGGGCCGCGCCATCGGCCTTTTTGTATGTCCGACTCCGCAAGACGTGCATCGGCCAGCGCCGATGCGGCGGTCAACGTGATGAATGCATTGAGCCGTGGATTGAACCGTTCGATTCGGTTCAGGCAGGCCCGCACCAGCTCGACCGGAGAAAGCCTCTTCGACTTGACGAGGACCGACGCCTCAGCAATAGAGAGATATGCGAGGTCCTCTTCCCCGCCCGCCGGCGCACCAAGCCCGATAGCGGCGTAGACGGCGCTCACGGCTGCGACTGAGGACTGGAGGAAGCACCGCCGCGAGATGTCGGACGAAAGAGTAGACGCCGGCTCGCGAATGACGGTTCTAGTCAAGGGCAACTCCATGTACTCGGGCGAGCGCCAGAGCGATGCGTGCGCAGCGATGCTATCACACGGCCGCGGGATGCCCCAGGAGATTCTCCGCGGCGCTCTTGCGGTCGTTCAAAAACATTTGCACCCCTCGGGATCCGAGCGTAAAAAGCGTCAGCAACAGCAAGGCGAAATTCTTGCGGTTCTCGTCGGAAGGATTCAAAACCAATCTAACAGTGAGGGATGTCATGCGTTCAAAAATGATTTTGTTGTTCGTAGCGATTGCGTTCGGATCGGCCGCGGCGTATGCGGATCTCGAACCTTGGAAGGACTACACCATAAGCGATGCCGTATGGTCGGTCACCACCATCAAGGTGCACTCGAACATGAGTGACGCGTATCTCGAGGACCTCAAGAAGACGTGGGTGGACTCGAGCGAGGTTGCGAAGAAACTGGGGCAACTGGAGGAATATCACATTTATCGCAGCGACCTTCCGGAGAGCGGCAGCTTCAACATGCTGCTCGTGGTCAAGTTCAAGAACAACGACTCGCTGGGGCCCAACAAGGCTCGCTACCAAGCCTTCATGAAGGAGTGGGGTGAGGAGCGCAACAAGAAGACGACCGCCACCGCCCAGCACGACTACCCAGCCATGCGCGATATCACCGGGCAGTACAACATGCGCGAGATTACGATCACGAAGTAGCTTTCGGATTCGATCAAACAACAGCGGGCCGCCTTTGCCGTTAAAGGCGGCCCGTCCACGATGGAGGACCATGACTTTGCGAGTTCGCGATCCAGTGGGCCGGCATCTCAGGCGCGGCGCGCGCGAGGGATCCGGCGATTCTCGCTCTCGCGCGCTTCGAGCCACGAGCGTCGGCGCCGTCGCGTTGGGCGCAGTCGCGCTTGGCTGCTTGGCCATCGGCGCAGTCGCCGTTGGCCGGCTCGCGATTGGTCGCGCCCGGGTCAAACGACTGGAGATTGACGAGTTGGTCGTTCGCCGGCTCAGCGTGCAGGACGCGATCGAGGTTCCAAAGAACCCAGCTCCTGGGGGACGAACCTAGCGCCGGTTTGCCCGTTCCATCGAACGTCGGGCTTTGGACCTAGGCTACTTCCCTGGAGCCGAGGCGCGCGGCGCGGAGACGACGAGGTCGGGCAGTTCGGGCTGCGAGGCTAACTGAATCTCAGGCTTCGAAAAATTGGCTGCCGACAATTGCTCCGAGTGCGCCTGGAGCCGCTCCGTCCGCGCCTGCAGCTCCTCCTTCTGAGCCTTGAGTTGATAGGTTCTTGCCGACAGCTGCTCCGACTGTGCCACCAGCTGGTTATGTTGAATGACCAAGCCTCCGGTCGTGACGGCTATCAGGGCCGCCAGGCCTACGGTGATCAGGTTCGACTTACGCATTGGAATCCTCCTGAAACGATGCGTACAGGGTCGCAGGCGGGTTGGGACTGGGCCGTGCGCGAGGTCACGCCCGGTGCCCGTTAATGCTAGAACTGTGAAGCGACTCTCGGAATAAGGGGCGCGCGCAGCTCGTCTGCACAAGGCCGCATCGGCCGGAAGCGCACGCTGGAGGGGCCGCCGATCGCAGGAAAGCCCTGATTCCAAAAGGGGTGCGTTGAGGCAAGATGGGCAGCCGGGCGGACCGATTTCCGCTAGAGTGACTGCATGATTCTGTATCACCACGCGCTGAGCTCGGCTTCCTACCGGGTACGGATCGCGTTGGCTCTCAAGGGCTTGCAGGTCACGACGGTGCTGCTGGATTTGCGCGCGGGCGAGCAGCGGCTCGAAGAATACCTGCAAATCAACTGCCAAGGCTTCGTGCCCTCGCTGTCGCTGGACGACGGTGCAGTGCTCACTCAATCGGTGGCCATCATCGAGTATCTGGATGAAATTCATCCGCACCCGCCGCTGCTGCCGCAATCGCCCCTGCCGCGCGCTCGCGTGCGCGCGCTGGCGCAGGCGATTACCTGCGATGTCCATCCTTTGAACAACCTGCGGGTGTTGCAATATCTCGAGAAGGAATTGCGGCACGACAAGGCGACGCGGGATGCCTGGTATCGGCACTGGGTGCAGGTCGGCTTCGATGCGCTCGAGCGATGGTTGGTTCGCGACGGAGCGACCGGGCGCTTCTGTCACGGCGATGCGCCGACCTTGGCGGATGTGTGTTTGGTGCCGCAGGTGGCCAACGCGCGCCGCTTCGCGGTGGACCTTGGCCCCTATCCTCGGATAGTGGAGATCGACGCCGCTTGCCGCGAACTAGCGGAGTTCCAACGCGCCGCTCCGGAACGGCAGGTTTAGGGACTCAACAGGCAGGCCCTAATTGCCGGTCTTTGGGCAAGTGAAGTCGTCGTCGCCCTGCTTGGAGGGCTTCGGTATCTCCTTCTTCCAATCCGCGGGCACTTCGAAACGCTCGGCCGGGACTGCGTCGGCATTGATAGTTACGGTTTCGGTGCTGAAGGCCGCCATTTGCACGTATTGGGCATAGGGATCCGTCGCGCCGGCGGTCGACGCAGCGTCAGGGGACGCCACGGCGCTGGCCGGCGTTTCTGCGTCCTCGGCCTTTTTCTTATGGAACAGCCCGCCCAATGCTGAGCCGAGCGCCTTGCCGGCTTGCGTGACATTAGTCATTGGATTGCCGGCGGGGCTTGACGCAGTGCTGCCGCCGGCGGAACCCGTCTCCTTCATCTTGGCGGTGGTTCCGCACTGCGCTCCGCCCATCATTACCCGCAGCGTTGTCTTCAGCGGCTGACCCTTCAGGTCGCTGGATTTGTCGGTCAGCTGCTTGATCTGCGATTGATAAGGGGCCAGAAACTTCGCGAATTCTCCACGCAAGGCTCCTTGCGCATCGTCGAGTCCCAGCTTCTTTGCATAAGCTTGATCGAACGCCCGGCGGTCGCCGGCACCGGGGACCTTGTCTTGCGTCAACCAGAGGTCCACGGCAATTACCGTGTCGCAGACATCGCCGGTGTCTTTGTTGGTACAAGTCTCCGTCAGCGTGGCCAGCGTGCGCTGCGCGTCGTGACCTGCAATAGACATCTTATCGTCGGTCTTGCGAATATCGATCTTGGGCGGCGACATTTCACATTTGGACTTATCGATCGGTTGTTGCCTCTGAGACACGGGACATGAGCGCATCTTTTCGAGTCTCGCTTCCATTCTGGCGCGCACTTGAGCGAGTTCCTCGGGCGTCGCAAAAACCTCTTCCCGATAGCTCTTCTTGTCGGGCTCCAAGCGCCAGGTAAGGCCGCGATCCAACCGCACGATTTCGCCGCCGCGAACG
>DATMNF010000060.1:0-15274 GCA_035569355.1 Steroidobacteraceae bacterium | reverse complement strand
ACTGAACTCGGGCGGGTATCTGATTTACGACTCGACCTGGCCGCGCAGCTCGCTCTTGCAGCGCGGCGACATCACCGTGATCGAAGTGCCCCTCGCCAAGCTGGTCAACGAGAATTTTGACGGCGTCCGTAACCGCATTCTCTTGAAGAACATTGCCTACGCCGGTGTGCTCGCCGCCTTGATCGACATCGATCTGGAGGTGATCGGAGGCCTATTGAGCGAGAGCTATGGCAAGAAGCCGAAGTTGCTCGATTCGAACACGAGGGCGTTGCGGCTGGGCTACGACTACGTCAAAGAGAACCTGGCATCGCCGTTGCCGCTGAGGGTCGAGCGGATGGACAAGACCCGCGGTCACATCATGATCGACGGCAACACGGCCGCCGGCTTGGGGTGTGTGTACGCGGGTGCAACGGTCGGCGCCTGGTATCCCATCACTCCTTCGACCTCGCTGATGGATGCATTCAAAGGATTTTGCGAACGCTACCGTGTCGATTCGGAGACCGGAGAGCGCAACTTCGCCGTCCTGCAGGCCGAGGACGAACTGGCCGCCGTGGGAATGGTGCTCGGCGCTTCGTGGAACGGAGCGCGCGCATTCACGCCGACGAGCGGGCCGGGCATTTCCCTGATGAATGAATTCGTGGGATTGGCGTACTACGCCGAGGTGCCGTGCGTAATTTTCGACGTGCAGCGGGTCGGGCCCTCGACCGGCATGCCGACCCGAACGCAGCAGTCGGACATCATGATTTGCGCCTACGCCTCGCACGGTGACACGCGCCACGTGCTGCTTTTCCCCGCAAATCCCGAGGAATGCTTTTACATGGCGGCGCAGGCGTTCGATCTGGCCGAACGCCTGCAGACACCCGTATTCGTGCTCTCCGATCTCGATATCGGCATGAACGACTGGATGTGCCCGGACCTTCAGTGGGACGACGCCTATCGGCCGGATCGAGGCAAGATCCTTTCGCCCGAGGAGCTCGCGGGTTTGGAGAAGTTCTACCGCTACGTGGATCGCGACGACGATGCGATCACCTATCGCACGCTGCCGGGAATGAGCTCCAAAGGGGCCTACTTCACGCGCGGGTCAGGTCACAATCAGTATGGCGGCTACACGGAGGATTCCACGGAATACCAGGTCGTGCTCGATCGCCTGAAGCGCAAATTCGCGAACGCACCGAAATATCTGCCCAAGCCCGTGATCACGGCGATGGGCGACAACGAAGTCGGGATCGTGAGCCTCGGCAGTTGCGACGGCGCTATTCGCGAAGCGCTCGACGTGCTGCGGCGCCAGAAAATCGACGTCGACTATCTCCGGGTCAAGGCGTTTCCGTTCAATAACGACGTCGAAACCTTCTTGAGGTCGCATTCGACCATTTTCGTGGTCGAGCAGAACCGCGATGCCCAATTGAGATCGCTCTTGACGCTCGAGACCGCGGTGGAGAAGTCCAAGCTCAATTCCATCTTGAGCTACAGCGGGTTTCCGATGTCGGCCGAGCCGATCGTCAACGGCATTCGCGCCAAGCTCGCCGAGGCGCCGCGGCTGAGTGCCGTTCCGCGTAAATAACGAGTCCATATGTCATACATCAACAAGCCCAAAGTCGCTCATCCGTCGCTTCCAACCAATTCTCTGGGAATGACGCGCCGCCAATACGAGGGCAGCATGTCGACCCTGTGCGCCGGATGCGGTCACGATTCGGTGACGGCATCGATCATCGAAGCGTGCTGGGGCCTCGCGCTGCGCCCCGAACAGCTGGTCAAGTTGTCCGGTATCGGGTGTTCGTCGAAGACGACTGCATATTTCGTGAGCGGTTCGCACGGATTCAATTCGGTGCATGGCCGCATGCCCTCGATCGCGAGCGGAGCGAACGCGGCGAATCGGCAGCTGACCTACGTGGGCGTATCGGGCGACGGCGATTCGCTGTCCATCGGCATCGGCCAATTGGTCCACGCGATCCGCCGCAATGTGAATATGCTGTACCTGATCGAGAACAACGGCGTATACGGTTTGACCAAGGGGCAATTCTCTGCCTCTGCGGACATCGGCACCAAGGCAAAGCGCGGCGATGTCAATTCGTCTCCGCCGATCGACCCGGTATTGCTGGCGCTCACCTTGGGCGCGACTTTTGTCGCGCGCAGCTTTTCCGGCGACAAGGCGCAGCTCGTTCCGCTCATCCAGGCCGGAATGCGTCACAACGGGTTCGCCTTGATCGACGTCCTGTCGCCGTGCGTGACCTTCAACGATCATGAAGGCTCGACCAAGAGCTACACTTTTACGCGCGAGCACTACCATCCGGCGGTCGAAGCGGATTTCGTGCCGCGGGCCCCGGAGATTGCGGTGGATTATGCCGAGGGCGAGTCGATTCCGGTGAGCCTGCACGACGGCAGCCAGGTGATTCTACGAAAACTCGACCCGAGCTACGATCCAACGGATCGAACCGCGGCCTACAACTACATTGGAACCAAGCTCAAGCACAACGAATACGTGACTGGGCTCATCCACATCGATGAAACCGACTCGACCGAGTTCCACAATCTCAACCGCACGTCCAAGACCCCGCTGAACAGCATTCCATACGAGAAGCTCTCCCCGGGCCGCGCCGCGCTCGACAAGCTCATGGCCCGGTATCGCTAAATTCCCGTTGTGGCAGCGCCCTCATGGCTGCAGGCGAGTCACCGACCAGGGCGAATCCGCGCCGGTGCCGGGCCGATCAGTGAGGGTACGCATCCAGCGTGCACGGTCGTGGATCCGAAACTCGCCCTCCACCCAGAGTTCAACCTCGTCCACCCACAGGCGATAGCCGCCCCAATTGGGCGGACGCGGCACCTCGACGGGGACATCGCCGGGTTCGGCGTTACCAGGGCCTGCGTAGGGAATGCCAAACCGGCGTGCCGCGGCGGTCACACTGCGCTCGAGGGCTTGACGGGATTCCACGGGCTGGCTTTGCTCGCTCGCCCATGCGCCGAGCCGGCTCTGCCACGGCCGCGTGCGAAAATAGGCGTCGTTTTCGGCGTCCGAGAGCGGTTCGACTCGGCCCGCGGCACGCACCTGGCGGTGACGGTGATCCCAATGAAACACCACCGCGGCCCGGCGGTTCGCTTCGAGTTCCCGCCCCTTGCGCGAGCGGTAGTTGGTGTAAAACACCACCGAGCCACAACGAGTATCGATCTCCTTGCAGAGCACCACCCGCGCGGAAGGGTGGCCGCGGCCATCCACGGTCGCCAAGACCATGGCATCGGGATTGGGCTGGGCGGCATCGCGCTTGGCCTGCGCCATCCATTGCGCCGCGAGCTCGAGCGGGTTTGCCGGCAACGGCTCGGGGAGGGTTTCGGTCCAGTGTGTCTGTATGCTGCTGCTCATTGCAGAATGGTAGCCGCGCCGTTGCGCTTGCGATAGCCATGGGCGGCCAGTAAAACGGTCGGGCAAACAGGGGACTTTTCCTTCCATGAACCTCGATGAATTGCGGACCGCACTGACCGATCTCGACGGACAGTTGGTGGAACTGGTCGCGCGCCGCCAAGCTTTGAGCGAACAGGTGGCGGCCGCCAAGCGCGCCACCGGTCGCCCGACCCGCGACTTCGGCCGTGAGCGCGAGGTCATCCTGCACGGGCGCAATGCGGCGTCCCGGCTGGGCGTATCGCCGGACTTGGCCGAATCGTTGTTGCGGCAACTCATACAATCCTCGTTGGCAACCCAGGAGCAGGCGAGAGTCGCAGCGCAGGCGCACGGCAGCGGCAAACGCGCGCTGGTGATCGGCGGTCGCGGCAAGATGGGCGGGTGGTTCGCGGATTTTCTTGCGTCGCAGGGCTTCCGGGTCGCCATCGCCGATCCCATGGGCGCTCTTCCGGGCTTTGACTCGGTTCCCGAGTGGCGGACCGATCCTCTGGATTTCGACTTGATTGTGCTCGCGACGCCGCTGAGCGTCACGGCGCGCCTGCTCGAGTTCCTGGCGCAGCGTGCGCCGCGCGGCCTGATCTTCGACCTGGGCTCGCTCAAGACACCGCTGCGGGGCGGGCTCGACGCGCTCGCCAAAGCAGGCTGCCGCGTGACCTCGTTGCACCCCATGTTCGGACCGGATACCGAGTTGCTGTCGGGTCGGCACGTCATCTTCATCGACTTGGGCAATTCCAGTGCACTCGAGGAGGCACAAGAGCTGTTTGCGCCGACGATGGCGGAGCGCGTCGTCATGGGCTTGGACGAACACGATCGGTTGATTGCCTACGTGTTGGGGTTATCGCACGCGCTGAACATTGCCTTCTTCACCGCGCTTGCCGATTCAGGCGAAGCCGCGCCCAGATTGGCGAAGCTGTCGAGCACCACGTTCGATTCGCAACTGGAAGTGGCGAGCCGCGTCGCCGCCGAAAGTCCCGAGCTCTATTTCGAAATACAGAGTTTGAACGATTACGGCGGGGAGTCGCTGCTCGCACTTCAGCAAGCCGTGGAGCATCTGGTCGCGACGGTGAAGGCGGGGAATTCCGCTGAATTTCGCGCCCTCATGAATCGCGGCCGAGCGTACTTGGAAGTGCGCGCCGCCGCGCGCGCGGGCTGATGGCGGCCGCAAGGGGGGTTCGGGCATGGACGACCTGATTCGGGAGAACGAAGACCTCAAGAAGCGCCTCATGGAATTGACGGCGGAGGCAGCCAATAACGAGTCGATCATGAAGCGCACGCAGGCGCGTGAATTGACGCTGCTGCGGGCCGACAGCCTGTCGCAGCTCCTGCACGCCCTGGTCGACGGGTTGCGTGAGTCGTATTCGCTGGACGCCGTCAGCGTCGTGCTGCTCGACCCGCAGCATGAGATACGGCATTTGCTGGTGGCGGGCGGCGACCGGCCTGAAGAGTTCAAGCAAATATTCTTTGTCGATTCCTTGATCGGACTCGCACCGCAACTGGCCGCCTTGCACAAACCCTGGCTGGGACCGTTTGTCGGCGCGGATCACCATCTTCTTTTTCCGGGCACTCCCAATCTGAAAAGCGCCGCCCTGGTTCCGCTGCCGCGCAAGGACCGGGCAACCGGCGCCTTGTGCTTCGGCAGCCGCGATCCGACTCGCTTCACGCGTCATCACGGAACCGATTTTCTAGCGCACCTGGGCGCTGTGGCTGCGGTGTGCATTGAGAACGCAGTCAATCGTACGCGCCTGCTGCGCGCCGGCATCACCGATTTCCTGACCGGCTGGCACAATCGGCGCTATCTGCAGCAACGATTGAAGGAAGAACTGGCGCGCGCGCAAAGGCACGCCGGCAGCATCGCCTGCTTGATGATCGATATCGACCGGTTCAAGGGGGTCAACGACGGCTACGGGCACCTGGCGGGCGACAATGCACTGAAGGAGATTGCGCACCGCGTCGAAGGCCAAATACGCAGCATGGATACGGCTGCGCGCTTTGGCGGCGACGAATTGGCCGTTCTGTTGCCGGAGGCGACCGCAGTCGAGGCCGCGACCCTGGCCGAACGCATTCGCGAAAGTATAGCGGCGGTACCCTTCTCCCTTACCGAGCACATCGAACGCAGCCTGACGGTGTCGGTTGGCGTGGCAGCGGCCGCGCCCGGCCGCCACGAGACGGACATGAAGGCGGTGGCCGACCGGCTGCTGGCCGATGCCGATGCGGCGTTATATCGAGCCAAAGCGCTGGGCCGAAATCGCGTGCAAGTGGGTGCCGGCTAGGACCTGCCCCAACGCTACGAAGTGATGCGGCGTTCGCGGCGCATGAGAATCAAGAACAGCGGCACCCCGATCAATGCGGTCAGCGCCCCGACGGGAAGTTGCCGCGGCGATGCGGCGATTCGTGCCAGGGTATCGGCCAAGGTCAACAGCGTGCCGCCCAAGAGAATCGACGCGGGCACGACGATGCGATGGTTGCTTCCCGCCACCAGCCGCACAAGATGCGGCGTGACCAGCCCGATGAACCCGATGCCTCCAGCCGTGGTCACGGCCGTGGCAGTCAGAGCGGCGGTGGCGCAGAACAGCGTGATTCGTGCCGGCGACAACGCCAAACCCAAGGACTGAGATTCAATCTCGCCGCGCGCCAACACGTTCAAACTGCGCGCTCCGGCAACGGCGAGCGCGCCGACCGCCAGCAGCATGCACAGCGCGACCGGCGAGAACGACGCGAACGACAAATCACCCATGAGCCAGAACAGCATTCCGCGCAATCGAGTTTCATCGCCCAAAGCGAGCATCAGGCTGACGACTGCGGTACAGCCGGCGGCGACCACCACGCCATTCAGCAACAGTCTTTGCGGGGTCCAACCGCCGCGGGCGTGGGCGAGGGCAAACACCAAGAGGGTCGCGCCCAGTGCGCCGGCGCCCGCCGACCAGTCCACGATCAAACCGCCGAATCCCAGCAACATCGCGGCAAGGGCCGCCACAGCGGCGCCGCCGGAAATGCCCAGCACATAAGGGTCCGCCAGAGGATTGCGCAACAGTACCTGCATGAGCACGCCGGCCAGTGCGAGCAGCCCCCCGGTACTGAATGCGTTCAGGGCGCGCGGCAGGCGCAGCCCGAAAATCACATCGTGAGCGACGGAATCGCTTCCGTGCAGCAGCGCCCCCCATACGCTGTCCAAGCGCAAGGATGTGCTGCCGACCGAGATCGCCAAGCTCACGCTCAAAAGTGCGAATAACGACAATAACAGGAGCAGCCTGATTGGTTTCAATGTCGCCTCCTTGCCGGATTCTACCCAACCGAGTCGGCCTCGCCTCGATTGAAGGTAAATCCGTCTTGAGGTAAAGCCACGTGGAACACTCAGCCAGTCCCCTTGGGCCCGTGAGCGGGCGACCACAAGCGGCCGGCGATATGGAACAATTGGTCTCAATGTCCATCCATACAGCCATCGACTACATCGACAAGGACGGCTTTCGCGCCAACGTCGGCATCGTGTTGACGCGCGACTCCGGCGAAGTATTTTTGGGCGGCCGGGTCGGCGGCCGGGGCTGGCAATTTCCGCAAGGCGGCGTCAACCGCGGCGAACGCGTCGAGGAGGCGCTGTTTCGCGAACTCAAAGAAGAGATCGGCTTGGAACGCGCGGACGTCGAGGTGTTGGCTTCGACGCAGGGCTGGTTGCGGTATCGTCTGCCGCGGCAATATGTACGCGACCGCTGCATCGGGCAGAAGCAGCGCTGGTTTCTGCTGAAGCTCGTCGCGGACGAGTCGAAGCTGCGATTCGATGCCACCGACACCCCGGAGTTCGACCGCTGGCGCTGGGCCGATTTTTGGACGCCGGTGCGCGAGGTCGTCTACTTCAAGCGCAGAGTTTATGTGCGGGCGCTGCATGACCTCGGCAAGGTGATGTTCCCGGAGGGCTTGCCGCCATATCCCGAATGGTGGCCGGAAATCGCTGTCGGCAAAGTGGCAGCGGGCAGCCCGCCTAACCAGGCTTGACCACCGCAAGCAGCACGATCGCGATCAGCAGAAGCGTGGGCACTTCGTTGAACCCGCGGTACCACTTGGCGCTGTGCGTGTTGTGATTCCGGGCAAAATCCCGCATGAGCTTGTAGCAGGACAAATGGTATGCGATCAGCATCAGCACCAGCAGCAGTTTGATCCGTAACCACCCCATGGCCAGGTAGGCAGGCGCCGCCGCCACCATGGTAAGGCCCAATCCCAAGGATGCCACGGCGCCGATGGTCATGATCGCAAACAGACGGCGCTCCATGACTACGAAGCGCGCGACGCTGATCGCGTCCTTTGCGTCCGCATGATAGACGAACAGCCGCGGCAAGTAGAATAGGCCGGCGAACCAAGAGATCACCGCGACGACATGGAATGCTTTGAGCCAGAGCATGTATATTCCTTCTGCTCGGCATCGTATACCGTGAAGCTGTTGACTGTCGCCGTGCGCCGCCGCCGCACTTCAAAGGTCTGTCTCAAGGGGCGCAGCATCGTGTAATGTTCCCTTGGGCGTGGCGCGGAATCGATTATGGTGGATTCGTACGGCAAATTGGTCGTCAGAACGCATGCGCCCAGGCGCCGTGCGATACTGATCGGGCTGGCCGTGCTGTCGGGCTTGGGGCTGCTGTACGCGGCGTTCGAGCTTGGCCGATACGATGCGGGCTTTCGCGTAGTCGATTCGGTGCGCGGCGCCTTGTCGGCAAGCGCCCGCATCCGCGGGCTCGAAGCGGAGAACCAAAGACTGCGCAGCCAGTTCGAAGCCGCCGAGGTGGCGCGGCGCGTCGACCGCGAGGGCTACAATAAGATCTTCCAGAGTCTTGGCGACATGCAGAGTCAGATTGCCCGGCTGAACCAGGACTTGTCGTTCTACCGCGGTTTGGTGCAACCGGATTCGGTCATCCACGTGAAAGTGCAGCAGATGCAAATAGTGCCGGAGGCCGCCCGCCAATTTCGCTTGAAATTCGTCTTGATGCAAACCGGAAAGCCGGACAAGGAAGTGACGGGAAACGCGGCGATCACCATCGATGGACTCCTGCAGGGCAAGCCCTCAAGCTTGTCCCTTGCGCAGGTGGCGCCTAACCGGCGCGTCAGCCTGGCATACTCGTTCCGTTACTTTCAGGATTACGACGAGCCCATCCTGTTGCCGCAGGGGTTCGAGCCGACGCGAGTCGGGGTCGAGATTCGCAGCAGCAAAGACCGAGATGCGAGTCACAGTTTCCGCCAGGCATTCGTGTGGAAGGCACAGGGAATGTCGGTCGAAACCGAGGCAAGCGGCAACACTTCGACCAAGGGTGAGACAGATGTTCAAACAGAAACCGAGTAAAAATGCGGATGTCGGCACCTTGATAGGCCCCAAGACCCGAATCAACGGCGATGTCGAGTTCACCGGCGGGTTGCATCTGGACGGCTACATCAACGGCAACGTGAAGGGCGACTCGAAGCAGGGCACCTTTTTGTCCGTGAGCCAACAGGGCGCCATCGAGGGCTCGGTAATCGCGCCCAATGTGATCCTGAACGGCATCGTCAAGGGAGATATCGAGGCCAGCGATCGGGTCGAATTGGGCTCGAACGCGCGGGTTATGGGCAATGTTCACTACACGACCATTGAAACGGCGGTTGGCGCCCAAATCAATGGAAAGCTCATTCATCGGACAAGTCCGGGGACCGGCCCGGGTGATATGGGTCCCAAATAGGTCCGGAACTTTGATTGGCCACCCGCCCGCGGAGTAGAATGCGACCATGAGTGCAACACCAGAATCAACAGTCACGGGCGACCTTGCCCCGCCCCCGCCGAATGTGCTGGTTTTCACCGACGCCGCTGCGGGCAAAGTCGGCGAACTGATCCGCGGGGAAGACAATCCGAACCTCAAACTGCGTGTGTTCGTCTCCGGCGGCGGATGCTCGGGCTTCCAGTACGGGTTCACCTTCGATGAGAAGATCGAGGACGGTGATTTCTGCGTTGAAAACCGCGGGGTACAGCTGCTCGTCGACCCGATGAGCGCGCAATACCTGATGGGCGCGGAGATCGACTACAAGGAAGACCTGCAGGGCGCCCAGTTCGTCATTCGGAACCCAAACGCGAAAACAACCTGCGGTTGCGGGTCTTCATTCTCGGCCTAAAAATGTTGTCCGCCTAGATGAGCGGCGGTCGTGTCGTGCCCGACGTGCTCGCCGCCGTCGACTTGGGCTCCAACAGCTTCCACATGGTCGTCGCGCGTCATTCGCACGGCCAGCTCGTCATCCTCGATCGGCTGCGCGAAATGGTGCGACTCGCCGCCGGTCTGGGCGATAGCGGCAGGCTGGATGATGCAGCGACGGAGCGCGCATTGCGCTGCCTCGAGCGTTTCGGCCAGCGGCTGCGCGCAATGCACGCAGACAGCGTGCGGGTGGTTGGCACCAGTTCCTTGCGGCGAGCAAAGCGCAAGCGCTGGTTTCTGGAGCGTGCCCGCGCCGCGCTCGGACATCCCATCGAAATCATCTCCGGGCTGGAAGAAGCACGGTTGATTTACGCCGGGGTCGTGCATACCAGTCCCATGAGCCCGGACAAGCGGCTGGTGATCGACATCGGCGGAGGATCGACCGAAGTCGTGATCGGCGAGGCGTTCAATCCGATACTCCTCGAGAGCCTATCGGTGGGTTGCGTCGGTTTGAGCGCCGTTTGCTTCGACGACGGCAAGATCTCCGAGAAGCGATTCGAACGCGCGCGCACGGCGGTCAGGCTGGAGCTCGAGCCGATCCAGGAGGCTTTCCGCAAGCTCGGTTGGCTACAGGTGTTCGGGAGTTCCGGGACGGTGCGCGTCATCGGCGACGTGTTGCGGCGGCTGAATCCCGATTCGCCGCACATTACTCTGGACAATCTGCGAATGCTCGCAGATCGGCTCATCGCCGCGGGTCACATCGATGAACTCGATCTCGAGGATGTCGACGCGGAACGCGCCCCGGTGTTTCCCGCCGGCCTGGCGATTCTCCTGGAGATCGTCGAGAACTTCGGCATCGATCGGGTTCGAGCTGCCGAGGGCGCGATGCGCGAAGGCCTGCTGTACGACCTCATGGGCCGCTTCACCGACGAAGACGCGCGCGTGCGCAGCGTTCGCGCCATGGAGAAGCGCTACCATGTCGACGGCGTGCAGGCGGATCGCGTCGAAGCCACGGCGGTAGCCTTGCTCGAGCAGGTCGAGTCGGAGTGGGGATTGGAAGACCCCTTGGCGGAGCTGGTATTGCGCTGGGCGGCACGGCTGCACGAAACCGGCCTCGACATCGCGCACTCCAAGTATCACCGGCACAGCGCGTACCTGCTCCAACATGCCGACATGCCCGGCTTCCCGCGCGAGGAACAGCTGATGTTGTCCGCCTTGGTCGGCGGACACCGCCGGCAATTGTCGTTCGAATCGCTGGAAGATTTGTTGCCGCCCTGGGATCGGCTCACCGAGTTTCTGATCGTGCTGCTTCGCCTCGCGGTGCTGCTGCACCGCGGACGCAGCCCGCAGCCTTTGCCCGACGTGGCGCTCAAGGTCAAGGGCCGCACCGTGACCATGGGGCTGCCGCAAGGCTGGATGAAGGAACATCCGCTCACGCTCGAGGACCTCGAGGAAGAGCGGCTATACCTCAAGGATGCGGGTTTTCGTCTGAATATCGTTTGACCGCTCAAGCGTCGGTGAGCGGCACCCGCTCGTCGTACAGACTCAGGAGGCGCGTCTGCGCGCACACGTGGTCGCTGCGCCGGGCACGCGTGTACTGGCCCGAGGGATTCAAAACCCAAGCTTGGGTGTCGTCCGCCAGATATAGCTTCAGATCTTCGGCCACCCGCGACTTGAGATCCGGCGCCTCCACCGGGAACGCAACCTCGATGCGGCGGAACAAGTTCCGGTCCATCCAGTCGGCGCTCCCGCAGTAGATCTCGCACTCGCCGGCGTTCTCGAAATAGTAGACGCGCGAATGCTCCAAGAACCTCCCGACGATCGATCGGACCCTGATCCGGTCGGAGACGCCCGGCACGCCGGGCCGCAGGCAGCACAAGCCGCGCACGATCAGGTCGACGTTCACACCGGCGCGCGATGCTTTATACAAGGCTTGGATGATGACGGGCTCGGTGAGAGCGTTGAGTTTCGCAATGATGCGGGCGGGCTTGCCCGCACTCGCATGGACGCTTTCCCGCTCGATATTGGCGAGCAGCGCTTGGTGCAAGCTGAAGGGGGCATGGAGGAGCTTGCGCAGACGAGGCACGCGCGTCAGTCCCGTCAGCTGCAGGAATATCTCATGGATGTCTTCGCCGATCTCCTCGTCGGCCGTCAGCAGGCCGTAGTCGGTATAGAACCGGGCAGTCTTGGGATGATAGTTGCCGGTGCCCATGTGGCAGTAGCGGCGCAGGCCCCGCTCCTCGCGCCTCACCACCATCACGAGCTTCGCGTGCGTCTTGAAGCCGAAGACGCCGTACATGACGTGGGCGCCGGCTTCCTGCAGCTTGGTCGCGAGTTCGATATTCGCTTCTTCATCGAACCGCGCCCGCAGCTCGATGATCACCGTCACGTCCTTGCCTGCTTGCGCGGCCTCGGCAAGAGCGCCGACGATCGCCGAATCGCTGCCGGCGCGATACAGAGTCTGCTTGATCGCAAGCACCGCCGGGTCGCTGGCGGCCTGCTTGATGAAATCCGTTACGGGGCCGAATCCTTGGAACGGGTGGTGCAGGAGCACGCCGCCGGCGCGCAACGTGGTAAAGATGTCGCTGCCCATGCGAAGCCGCTCCGGGATGCTCGGCGCGAACGGCGCGTACTTCAGTTCGGGGCGGTCGACCAGGTCGTACACGGCCATCAGGCGATTCAAGTTCACCTGTCCCGAAACTTTGTAAAGATCGTCGCTGGTGAGCCCGAACTGTCCGAGCAGGTAGGTGAGGATTTCGTCCGGGCAATCGTGCGCGGTTTCCAGCCGCACGGCGTCGCCGAAGCGGCGCGAGGCAAGCTCGCCTTCGACCGCGCGCAACAGGTCGTCGACTTCTTCCTGCTCCACGAACAGATCGCTGTTTCGCGTAACCCGAAACTGATAACAGCCGCGCATATTCATGCCCGCGAAGAGCTTCGAGACGAAAGCCTCGACGATCGTCCCCAAGAACACGAAGTTCCGGCTGCCTAGCTCGTCGGGCAACCTGATGATGCGCGGCAGGGAGCGCGGAGCCTGCACCACTGCAAGACCGCTGTTGCGGCCGAATCCGTCCTCGCCTTCGACGACCACCGCAAAATTCAAACTCTTGTTGAGTATTTTCGGAAACGGCCGCGCTGGGTCGAGGGCGAGCGGGCTCAGGACAGGTTCCACCTCCCGGCTGAAATAGTCCTCGAGCCACGCGGCCTGGGCCTCCGTCCACATTTCGGGCGAGACGAACACCACGCCGTTGCGCGCGAGTTCAGGCATGAGCACATCGTTCAGCAACTGATACTGCTCGTCGACCAAACGCACGGCACGAGAGCGGATCGCCTTCAGTTGCTCCGGCACCGGCAATCCGTCCGGTCCGCCTTGCACCGCGCCGGCCTCCAGCAGCTCCTTGAGGCTCGCGACGCGAATCTCGAAGAACTCATCCAGGTTTGCGCACGAGATGCAGAGAAAGCGCACCCTTTCCAGCAGCGGGATGCGGCCGTCCTTGGCTTGCTCGAGCACCCGCTGATTGAACTCCAGAAACGAGAGTTCGCGGTTGATATAGAGCTGCGGCGTTTGCAGGTCGGTGTCGTTCATGCCGACACCCGGGACTCGCGCGTCCTTCGCACCGGTCACGCGGCCGGCGCTCGAGGTCGCGGTTTCGATGGCGCTCATGGTGAGAGGGTCAGTTGGTCGAGATCCGCGATCGATTGTCGGAGAAACTCGACCGCGAATCCTCGAGGACGGAGGAGACGCTAAAGCTGCCGCTTGCCAGCGGTTCGGGCCGGATGCCGGCCGGCCCCGGTGTCTGGACGGCAAGCGGACCGAGAGCGGCGCCGGGGGCGCTCGGCGCGGGCAACAAGGCTGCGAGCAGTGGCGCGGTCGAATCACGGAACCTTTGCAGCGCTTCGCGCTGCAGCGGCTCGGCGCCCGCCAAGTGCACGGTCTGCGGATTCTTGTGCACGCCGTTCACCAGATACTCGTAATGCAGATGAGGTCCCGTCGCGAGTCCGGTCATTCCGACGTAGCCGATGACATCTCCCTGTTGCACGTGCGTGCCGACGCGCATGTGCTTGGCAAAGCGCGACATGTGGCCATACAAGGTCGACACGCTGTTGGTATGGGCGAGCACCACCGCATTGCCGTAGCCGCCTCGCGCCCCGGCGAAGCTGACCCGGCCGTCGCCGGCCGCGTGCACCGGCGTCCCGGTCGGCGCGGCATAGTCGATGCCCATGTGCCCGCGGATGCGATTCAAGATGGGGTGCATGCGATGCGGGTTGAACACGGAGCTGACTCGGGTGAATTCGACGGGTGCGCGCAAGAAGGCCTTACGCATGGGTAGGCCTTCCGGAGAGTAGTACGCGGAGGCGCCCGTGTCTCCCACAAAGCGCACGGCCCGATACACCTTGCCGTTGTTGACGAACTCCGCCGCCAGCACCTCGCCGTCGCGCAGGTATTTTCCGTCTTGGAAAATCTGTTCGTAGACTGCCGTGAAGCGGTCGCCCTCGCGGATGTCGAGCACGAAGTCGATATCCCACGCGAATATCCCGGCGAGTTTCAGCGCCACGCCGTCCGAGATCTGTGCCGCTTCGGCTGCCTGGAACAGCGACGAATCGATGGTGGCGGAGGCGGCGCGAATCCGCGTCTGTACGGGGTTGTCGATGATTTTCGCGGCGAATCCGGCGTCGCCGCGCACGACCTTGAGGGTTTGGGTTTCGCTCACCTTGCGGGTGAGTTCTTTGATCTCACCATCGGAATGCGTGAGCTTGATCGCATCGCCGGGCTTGAGGAAATCGAGACTCTGGCGGATGCCGGGCAACTGGCGAATCGCCGCAAGATCGGCCGTGTCGAGGGCCAAACGCCGGAAAATGGCATCGAAGGTGTCGTTCCTGGCGACGATCACTTCGATCGTCGAGGCGAGGCCGGCTTGTTGGGCCGCGATGCGAGGGCCGGCCGGGACAGGGGCGGCAGCAGGAAGCGCCGGCGCGGCGGCGCCCGCAGCATCGGAGCGGCCGATCGGGGCGGGCACAAAGTCCGGCTGCGCGGGTTTCTCGCGCACCGCATACAAGAGGATGAGGGCGGCGCTCGCCGCGGCATAGGGCGCCAGCCGAACCATCAGACCTTTGATGCCATTGATAATCTTGCGATTCCTGTTTTGTTGTGGTGCACCAGAGTATCTGAAGCGGCGCGGCCCTTTAGGCTAGCGATGAGCCTCTGCTCGGTCAATCGAAAGCGCCGGGATCGGTGACACGCTTCGCGGCGGCGAGCCGCTGGGACTCGGGCCGCCGCCAAGCGTCGCGCGAAAAGTTAGGGTTGCAAAAGCGAGCCGATTCCGGGCCGCCGGGAGCGCGCAAAGAATCGCGACAAGCGGTTGACAGTGCCTCGGCCAGGGCTATACTGCGCGCCCTTCCAGGTGAAAGGGCTGTTTCTGGGACTTGCCGTAGATTGACGGAGCCTGGAACTCGGCTATACTTGAAAGTCTTTCCCCGGACCTTTGTCGTCGCGGGATACTCTTTAAAAATTCGAATAGGTAACTTGTGTGGGGACTCGCGTCACTGCGCCTTTGGTGCAATTGATGATGAGTTTCCAAAACGACCAGCTGTTCAAAGATGTGAAAGCATTGATGAACGGATGTGAGTTCTGGATCTCGAAGCTTCAGTGACTTAGTGTAATTAACTGAAGAGTTTGATCCTGGCTCAGATTGAACGCTGGCGGCGTGCCTAACACATGCAAGTCGAGCGGTAACAGGTGTAGCAATACATG
>DATMNF010000059.1:0-6649 GCA_035569355.1 Steroidobacteraceae bacterium | reverse complement strand
CGGACCGTAGTAGAGAGTCTGCCGCGCGTTACCTCCCGGCAACACGCGCCGCGCGCGATGATGGCGGGCATGGCTCAGCGGATTGGCCGCGGTGAATCGCTGTTCGGCCGCGTGCAGCGCGGCTTCGAGCGCCGGCGTGGTGGTGGTTTGCATCAGTTCACTCGGAAGCAGTTGCGAGTCCATTTTCAGCCAAGTGTAAGTCGCAGCGCACGACTTGCCTAATCCCGCGGCCGGGCCGGAAACCTCATGGCAGAATGTCGATGGGCGGGCACCCAAGAGGCGCGATGTCGTCAGATTCTTCCATCGACAAGGAGGCATACCGGCTGGTGCAGGCCGGGCGCTTCGCCGAGGCCTTGCCGATTGCGGCGCAAGCGGTTGCCGAAGCTCGCGTGTGCGTTTCAGGTCATGCGTTGCTCGCCTCGATACTCCTGAAGCTCGGCCGCCTGCGCGAAGCGGGAGCGATCGTCGACATGGCCGCTGCATTGCCGACCGGGACGGCCGATGCCTATGACGGCCTCGCTTTCGTATCGGTGGAACTCGCCGGACACGAGCGCGCAAATGCCTTGTACAGACGGGCGACTCAGATATCGCCGCAGATGCCGCGTTTTTGGTACAACTTGGCGTGCAGTGAACGCAGTTTCGGCCGGCTCGTGGAAGCGGAGGAGGCCTGCAACAGAGCCATCGAGCTCGATGCTTCGCAGTACCGGAGTTATTTGCTGCGTTCGGAGCTGCGCGTCCAATCGAACGAGGCGAATCACATCGGGCAGTTGCAATCGCGGCTCGCGGATCCGCATCTCGACGCTCCTGGCCGGATTTTCCTGGGCTACGCGCTGGCGAAGGAATTGGACGATGTGGGGCGTTTCGATGCAGCGTTCGAGTGGTTTGCCCGCGCTGCGAAGGCTCGCCGGAAGCTCCTGAGCTACGAGATCGCCGAGGACGAGCGCAAACTGCGGCGAATCGAGGCGGTGTTCCGGCGCGCTCCCGCAAGCAAGCCGGAGAATGAGGACCCTCGGTGCATCTTCATCGTTGGACTGCCCCGCTCCGGCACCACCCTGGTGGAGCGCATCTTGACGGGCTTGCCGGGAGTGCGATCGAACGGCGAAACGGAAAATTTCTCGCGCGCCTTGGCGGAGGCGGCGCCCAAGGGTCCGGGCGATATGTTCGAACGCGCGGCCGCAGCGCCCCCGCCGGTCGTCGCGGCCAACTACCGGCGGTTCGCGCTCGTGGATGCATCCGGCGCTTGGGTCATCGAGAAGTTGCCCACCAATTATTTGTATCTGGGTGCCATCCGTCGTGCGCTGCCGGCCGCCAAGCTATTGTGGGTGCGCCGGTCGCCGCTCGATGCGTGCTTTGCGATGTTCCGCACATTGTTCGGCGAGGCCTATCCCTTCAGCTACGACTTCGATGAGCTGGCACGCTACTACGCCGCCTATGACAGGCTCATGCAGCATTGGCGGGAAGACCTCGGCGGCGCGCTGCACGAGATCGTCTACGAGGAACTGGTGCGCAACCCTCGGCTCGCGGGAGCTGCCATCGCGCAGCACTGCGGACTCGTCTGGAATTCCGAGGCGATCGACATTCAGGCTAACAAATCCGTGTCGCTGACCGCGAGCGCGGCGCAGGTGCGCCGGCCCATTTATGGCAGCTCCTCGGGCCGATGGCGGCGGTACCGGCGGCATCTGATGCCTCTGCTGGACGCCCTGCGCCGAAGCGGCGTCACTCTCCCCGACGATGCTTGATGCCGGCGGGCCCGCACCGATCCGGCCCGCGCTCTGCCGCGCAGATGCGGCGCCCCGACGAGTGGGCCGATGCCGGGCGTCATTGACCGCTGAATCGATACTTCAGTTCGACGCCGAGGGTGCGCGGTTGCGCAATCAGGTAGCGCGGGCGCACCGTGGGACTTTGCAGCTCGATCACTTCCGACTGCTCATCGCCGAGGTTGGCCCGAACGTCGAGTAAATTCTTGGCGAAGATCGAGGCCTCCCACGAACCCACCGCGACCCCCGCATTCAAGTCAACCAGGCTGTAGGAAGCGCGCGGACGGCCGCCGCTCTGCACCGAAACAACCGAGTAGCTCACGCTCCTGCCCGTGAAACTGTACTGAGGCCGGATGAATACGGCGCCGAAGTCCGTTGGGATCGAGTAATCGGCGAGCAGCGACGCCGTCACCTTGGGAACGCCGTTCAGCGCTTGTCCGGTGACGAATCCCGTGGCACCCGCGGGTACGGAGGTGATCTTCGCGTCGTCGTAGCCGGCGCTGAAAGTCATGTTGAGCCCGCGTATGGGAGCCATGTCCGCTTCGACTTCCGCACCCGTGCTGGTGGCCGTGCCGGCATTTTGCGTCACGCTATAGGTACACGGCAGCAATATGTTTTGCTGGATGTTGGTCCAGTCGATGCGGTATGCGGCCACGCGCAGATTCATGCGATTGTCGAAAAGCGTATCCTTCGAACCGATTTCGTAGCTCCAGAGCGAGTCGCTTTTGAACGAACCAGATCCGGGTCCGCACTGACTGGGAACGGCGTTTGCTCCGCCGCTGCGAAAACCTTTCGCGGCACTCACGTACACCATGGCGTCGGGATTGAACTTGTATTTGGCGGTGTAGCGCGGCGTCACGGCGTTTTCGCTATGACTGACCGGTACGTCGGTGAGACCTCCATTTATCCATCCATAGAAGTAGTTCCTTTTCTTGAACTCGAGCGAGGATGCGCGCACGCCCGCCGAGAGCTCGACCGCGGAAATCGGGGTGTAGGTCAGGTCACCGAATTCGGCCACCTCGTTGTTCGACAGCGGCACGTCTTGGATGTAGCCAAACTGGCCCAGGACCAGCGGTTGGGTGATGTCCTGCCCCGTGTGGCTCTTGCCATGCTCGTAGTAAACGCCGATGACCGTTTGCAGAGGGCCGGGGAAAGCCGATTCGAAGCGCAGCTCCTGCGTGACCGTCCCGAGGGTCAGGAAACTCGGCGCCGGAGAGGCCAGATACACGGGCGGCAGCTGGCCGGTGGCATAAGTCGGGCCCCAATATGTCGCGGACGCCTCGGTATTGTCCTCATCGTCGAGGCCTTCGCGATGAAACCAAGCCGTGGATCCAATGAAGGAACCAAACCCGGCGTTGTACTTTGCAGTCAGGCTGCTGAAGGTCCACTGGTCCTTCCACGATTCCTCCACATCGAGCGGCCTTACCTGCACCAGGTTGTCGGTACTGAAATCCGCGAGAGGAAATCCGTTGCCCCGCGACGATTGGTAGATGACCATGGGGGTGACGGTGAGCCCGGGGATCGCTGCAGGCGTGAACGTGAGCGTCGCCATGCCGCCCTCCTCGATGTCGTCGGCGACGTGCGTCACTTTGCCGGGTGCTTGCGAGGCGGGCACCGTGTATCCCGGCGTGGTTGCGATGCCGAACTCGCGCGTGAAGTAACCCGGCCGGTAGGAACTGTAGGCACTTATTTTGAATGCGAGCTGGTCCTGGATGAGGGGCGTGTTGAAGGTGCCGGAGATGTCGTAGCCGGCGCCGCCATGATTGATGTCGAATCCTTGAACGTCGAAGCTGCCGTATACGTTCTTCGCTTCCGCCGGTTTGGTGATGACTCGAATGGTGCCGCCCATGGCGGATGAGCCGAACAAGGTGCCCTGCGGACCCCGTAACACTTCGATGCGCTGCAGGTCCAGCACGCGTGGGTCGAGCGACTGCGGCACCGGGGTGTCGTTGAGGTAGAAGCTCGTCGTCGCCTGGCCATTCCTGAAGCGCCCGCCGGTGATTCCGCGGATGGTGACGGTGCGCCCGTTGGTGACGCCGAAATCGCTGCCCGTGCCGTAGGAGAGATTGGGAATCGTGTGGGCATAGTCGCCGAATTCGTGATCGTTGAATTTATCCAAGGTCTCGCCGGTGATCGCCGTAACGCTCAAGGGAACGTCTTGAATGCTCTCGCTGCGCCGCTCCGCGGTGACGATGATCTCCGAGAGGCTCGTATCCGAGCTTGCGGTCGCGGCGGCGGCAGGCGCCGTACGCAGCACCGCGCAAATAGCGGCGGCCAAGAACGTGACTTCTCCACGCACCGTGTGCGCGGCGGGTTTTCTACGCATAGCTCATCCCCTAATAGTTATTGGTCGAAGCGGCGCTGTCCCGAAATCTGATTTGATCAGAAACTTGAACTTTGGTCAAAGTTGCAATTTATGTGCCAAAGTGTTCGCGCAGTATGTCGTTGTATCTATTGGGGCCTCAGATGGAGCGGGTACCGCGTGCGTCCCCTTCCAGTGCACGCACGATCAGCGCTGGTGCGCAGACTCGACGCCCGCGCGAGCGGTCAATCGCCAGTAAAAATAGAGCGGCAGCCCCAGACTCGCCATCCCGAGACCCGCCAAGGATTCCATCGGCCGTGCGGCCAACGTAGAAACCACGAAGCCCGTGGCCACCGCCAAGTAGGCGCCGGGCAGCCAGGGATACCCGGTGCATCGGTAAGGGCGTTCACGCTCAGGCTGGGTACGCCGCAAGACGAAGAGCGCGCCTACGGTGAGCGCAGTGGTGAGCGTCATCATGAAAATGAAGCACGTGTAGAGCTGCTCGTAGCGGCCGCTCAGGATCAATACGATCACCCAAATGCATTGCGCGATCAACGCGGTCCAGGGCGTTCTCCAACGCGGGTGAACATCGCCCATGCGGCGAAAGAACGTGCCATCGCGCGCCATCCGGTAATAGATCCGCGCACCGCCCAGCACGACGACGGATCCCGCGCCGAAAGAGATCGAGGCAATGAACAACGACACCCATCGCCCGGCATCGTGGGAGAACAAGGCCGTCATGGCCGCATCGGCGAGCGCCGTCTGCTGCGCCAATTTTACCGGCGGCAACGCATAGAGGAACACCGCATTGGCGAGCAGATACGTGACGATGACGAGAACGATTCCGATGATCAGCCCGAGGGGGAGATTGCGGCTGGGGTTCTTTATTTCACCGCCGACCCACGTCAGGAATTCCCAACCGTCGTAGCACCAAAATAGCGCGATCATGCCCACCCCCAAGCCGCCCAACGTCACCGAGGCCGCTCCCGCATCCGCGGGAGGGCTGAAATGCGACCAGGATCCGTGGCCGAAGACGAGCCCGAGCACCACGATCAGCCCGAGCGCCGTGAGGTAACTGAGCGCCGTGATGTTCTGCAGCCACGCTGCCACTTTCACGCTGAGGAGATTGACCACCGTGAGCACCACCACGGAAGCTATCGCGAACAACGTGCCGCGCGTGATTGCGCCGTGCCACCCGAAGATATTGAGCGCAAACACCACCTGGTCGGCTGCAAATTGCGGGAAAGCGCGGCCGAAAAATATGGCTGTGCTGATTGCCATCGCCGCGAGCGCTCCGCTGTTGCAAGCGGTGAAGAGGACCCATCCGTACAGGAACGCGGCAAAGCGGCCGTACGCCTCGCGGATGAAGACATACTGGCCGCCGGCCTCCGGATACATGCCCCCGAGCTCGGCGCACGCCAGGCCCGCCATGAGCGTAATTCCGCCGGCCGCGACCCACAGGAGCAATGCGACCGCGGGATTCGGCAACGCCCGCAACACGTCGGCAGGAACGATGAAAATGGAGGAGCCGACGATCCCGGTGACGACGATCATCACCGAATCGAATAGCGTCAACTTGCGCTCGAGCTTCTCCTCGCCTTCGGCTCCGTCAATTCGCATGAACGACCACCGGGGCTTTCAAGGCCGCGAAGTCCTCGGTTTATTCGCCGCATAGGTTGCCACCTTCTTCTTGTCGACCTGGATGCCGAGTCCGGGTGCATCTGCAATGTATAAATACCCTTCACGGTACGAGTAACCGCCTTGCACCAGATCGTCCTCCCAATAGCGGCCGGCGTATTGGGTCAGAAGATGGTTCGCCGCTGAGGGAACCGGAATGATCGAGGGCAGCGTCAAGGTCTCCGCCGCGAGTGCCGTATGCATGCTCGCCGCGTTCCCGATGCCCGTTTCCAGCGATCCGTTGATGTCGCATCGGTATCCGGCGAGCGCCGCCATTCGTGCGACATCGGTGGCGTGCTCCATGCCGCCCGCCTTCGCCACGTAGACGGAAACCGCGTCGATCGCCCGAGCGTCGCGCAACTCGAGCACGTCGCGCGCGCTCCAGCAGCCTTCGTCGGCGATGATCGGCACTGTCGTTGCCTCCCGGCAGGCTCGCATTCCCTCGACCGTCGCCGCAGGTTGTTCGATGGCATCGATGCCCGCCGCCTCGAGCCTCTGCACGATGCCGGCGAGGTCCTTCGCAATCCTGCCGTATCCCTTGTTGGCGTCGAGCCGCAAAAAGATACCGGCGGGCAAGGCGCTGCGCAGTCTCTCGATCAGCGCCACATCGCGCGCGGGATCGGTGCCGCCCTTGATTTGGAACGCGCTGATGCCATCGGTCTCGATACTGCGCTGCGCTTCATCGAGCGCCTCGTCGGCTTGCATCATCCCAAGCATGTGCCCAATGCGGATTGCGCTCCGGTAGGGGCCGCCGAGCAGCCGGAACAGGGGCTCGCCGCAGCGTTTGCCGCGGATATCCTGCAGCGCCATCTCGACGGTCGCCTTGGCGTAAGGATGTCCGACAATGAGCGAATCGAGCATCTCCATCACCACCCGCGGCGCTCGAAGGTCGCATTCGAACAGCGCCGGAGCG
>DATMNF010000058.1:0-6024 GCA_035569355.1 Steroidobacteraceae bacterium | reverse complement strand
GGCTGCGGCGCGGGTCAGCTGGTTCTACGACATGGGCAACGTGTTTCAAACCGGCAATACCGTCAAATTCCTGGGGGTCGACGACATAACCCCGGTCAACTACCACTTCAATTATGCTAATCTGAAAAGATCGACCGGGATCGCGGTGCAGTGGCTCGCGCCCCTGGGATTGTTCCGTTTCTCATACGGCATCCCTTTGAATGCGAATCCCGGCGACACGGTGAGATTCAACGACGAAACAGAGCGTTTTCAATTTTCTATCGGTCAAGCGTTTTGACCGTACACTTACTTTGAGGTCTTAAAGATAAATATGTCGACTCTCAATCGAAGTATTCCGTTGCTGGGCCTGTGCCTGTGTGGACTCATGATGTCCAGCCAAGCGAGCGCGGAAATCAAAATGGGCTACGTCAACTTCCAAAAGCTTTTGGAGGATGCGCCGCAGACCAAGACGGCAATGCAAGGGCTGGAGAACGAGTTTGCCCCCCGGCGCCGCGAACTCCTGACGATGCAGAACGACCTAAAAGCGCGCGATGAGAAGCTGCAGAAAGAAGGGGCCGTGATGTCCGAAGCCGACCGTGCCAAGGCGGAAAAAACCTTGCGCGACCAGCAGCGCGAATTCTCCCGCAAGGCCGGCGAATTCCAGGACGACGCGTCGACTCGGCGCAACGAGGAAATCGGCAAGGTACAGCGCTATCTGGTCACGGAAATACAAGGATACGCGACTGCGCAGGGATACGATCTGGTGCTCGGCGACGGTGTGTTCTTCGCCAAGGGTCCGCTCGATATAACGGCGAACGTTTTGGCGGTGCTTGCGACCAAGCCGGCGAGCCTCCCGGCCGCGGCTCCGGCGACGCCGCCGGCGAAACCTCCGGCGACATCGATTCCCCCGGCCAAGAATCCAAGCGGTAAATAGCCTGGGAGCCAGACAGGCTCCGAGCGCTTAGGGTGGTGCGCGGGTGCAGGGAGAATTCAGTCTCGGGGAATTAGCGGTACGATTCGGCCTCGAGCTGCGCGGTGAGCCCAACCTCAAGGTCTCACGGGCAGCAACCTTGTCGCATGCCGACTCCGGAGCCTTGAGTTTTCTGGCGAATCCGCGCTACCGCAAGCAGATGCAAACCACCCGCGCAACCGCGGTCGTGGTCGGGCCTGAAGATGCCGACACCTGCCCGGTTTCCGCACTGATCGATCCCAACCCTTATCTCGCCTATGCGCGCATTGCGGATCTGCTGCACTCGCAGGCGGCGCCCCCGGCGGGAATTCATGCGACCGCGGTCGTACACCGCGGCGCGCGCGTTGCTGCATCGGCCTGCGTGGGGCCGCTCGCCGTGATCGAGGACGAGGTGGACGTCGGCGATCGGGTCTACGTGGGTCCGGGCTGCGTCGTGCAACGCGGTGCGGCGATCGGCGCCGACTCGCGCTTGATATCGCGGGTCAACCTCTACGCCGGGGTACGGATCGGCCGGCGCTGCATTCTGCACGCCGGAGTGGTGGTCGGCGCCGACGGTTTCGGATTTGCGCAGGACAATGGGACGTGGGTGAAGGTGCCGCAGGTGGGCAGCGTCCGGATCGGCGATGACGTGGAGGTCGGCGCCAACACCACGATCGACCGGGGTGCGATCGACGACACGATCGTGCACGATGGGGTGAAGCTGGACAATCAGATTCAAGTGGGCCACAACGTAACCATCGGCGCTCATAGCGCCATCGCGGGTTGCGTAGGAATTTCGGGCAGTACGACGATCGGACAGCGATGCATGATCGGCGGCGGCGTGGGCATCGCGGGCCACCTGACGATAGCCGACGACGTGGTGGTGACGGGTTGCAGCCTGGTCAGCGCATCGATCAGGAATGCCGGCAGCTATTCGAGCGGGATGCCGACCGTGGAGACGCGGATGTGGCGGCGCATGGTGGCGCATTTGCGGCGGTTGGACGGAAAGGAGCGGCGGTAATGGCGGAATCCGACAAGATGGATATTGAAGCGATCATGCGGCAACTGCCGCACCGGTATCCCTTCTTGCTGGTGGATCGCATTCTGGAGTGCGTCGCCGGAAAGCACGTTCATGCGCTGAAAAACGTCACGTTCAACGAACCTTACTTCCAAGGACACTTTCCGCACCGGCCCGTCATGCCGGGAGTGATCATCATCGAAGCGATGGCGCAGGCGGCGGGAATCTTGGCGTTCAAGACCGTCGGGATAGTGCCGGATACCGACACGCGATTCTATTTCGTCGCCATCGACAATGCGCGATTTCGCAAGCCCGTCGAGCCGGGCGATCAGCTCGTGTTCAAGGTCACGCTGAAGCGCGCCTTCAAGGGGATCTGGAAATTTCACGGATCGGCCGAGGTCGACGGTGTCGAGGTTGCCTCGGCGGAGATCATGGTGGCTCCGGAGACCAAGGTCAAAGGAGATGCGGGATGATCGACTCGCGCGCGGTGATATCGCCGCAAGCGCAAATAGCAGCGGACGTCGAAATCGGTCCCTTCACCGTCATCGGCGCGGATGTCGTCATCGGCGCCGGCACATGGATCGGCCCGCACGCCGTGATCATGGGTCCAACCCGCATCGGGGCCGGCAACAAAATATTTCAATTTGCCTCATTGGGCGATGCGCCGCAGGACAAGAAGTACGGCGGCGAGCCGACTCGCCTCGAAATCGGCGATCGCAACGTATTTCGCGAGTCCGTCACGGTGAATCGCGGCACCACTCACGACAAGGGCGTGACGCACATCGGCAACGACAATCTGTTGATGGCGTATTCGCACGTCGCGCACGACTGCCATTTGGGCGACCAGATCGTCATGGCGAATTGCGCCACCCTCGGCGGCCACGTCGAAATCGGCGACTGGGCGACCTTGGGCGGCCTGTCCGCCGTGCATCAGCACACGAAGGTGGGCGCGTACTGTTTCATCGCGCACAACGCCGCGGTGACCCGCGACGTGCCGCCCTACGTCATGGCGGTCGGACGCCCGGCCGTGCCGCACAGCGTCAATTCCGTCGGCCTGCAGCGCCGCGGCTTCACCCCCGGGCAGATCCGAAACATCCGGCGCGCGTACCGTTTGCTGTACCGCTCGGGGCTCAAACTGAAGGCGGCGCTGGAGGAACTCGAGAAAGCGGCGCTGACCCAGGCGGAAATCCGGCTCTTCGTTGACTTCATCAAGCGCAGCGAGCGCAGCATCGTTCGGTAACGATGACCGCGTCCGCATCGCTTCCACTGCGCGTCGGATTGGTGGCGGGCGAAGCGTCGGGCGACACCTTGGGCGCTGATTTGATCGGCGCACTGCGCCGGTATGCTCCCGATGCGCAATTCTTCGGCGTGGCCGGCCCCAAAATGCAGGCCGCCGGCTGCGAGAGCTGGGAGCCGGCCGAATCGCTCGCGGTGATGGGCTTGTTCGAAATCGTGCGCCACCTGCCGCGTCTGCTGCGCTTGCGCGCCCGCATCCGCGCCCGGTTCCTCCGCGCAAAGCCCGATGTATTCGTGGGTATCGACGCTCCCGAATTCAATCTCGGTTTGGCGCGCGGCTTGCGCGCCGCGGGGATCCCCACCGTGCAATACGTCAGTCCCCAGGTCTGGGCGTGGAGGCAAGGAAGGGCACGCAGCATTCACGAATCCGTGGATCTCGTGCTGTGTCTGCTGCCGTTCGAAAAGCGCTTCTACGACGAGCATGGCATGCATGCTGAATTCGTCGGCCATCCGCTCGCCGACGCGATACCGATGAATGTCGACCGGCAGGCGGCCCGGCGCGAACTCAGCATCGAGTCGAGCGCCCAGGTAATCGCCTTGCTGCCGGGCAGCCGGCGCGGCGAGGTGGCGCGGCTCGCGGAAGAATTTGCCGACACCGCGCGATGGCTCGCCGCGCGGCGCCCGCAGCTCAAGTTCATTGCGCCCATGGCGAGTGCGGCGGCGCGGCAGATTTTCTCGCAGGCACTTCGGCGCCGTGCGCCTGCCCTAGAAGTCGAGCTCATCGACGGCTGCGCGCAGACCGCGCTGATCGCCTGCGATGCAAGTTTGGTCGCCTCGGGAACCGCGAGTCTGGAGGCCGCCCTATGCAAGCGCCCGATGGTGGTCGTGTACCGGCTCGGAGCGATGACGGCCTTTCTCCTGCGCCGGCTGAATCTGGTCAAAACCAAGTTTTTTGCGCAACCAAATCTACTTGCGGATCGGCGCGTCGTCGGCGAGTATTTTCAGGAGGAGATTGTCCCGCAGACGATCGGAGCCGAGCTCTTGATGTGGCTAGACGATGCCGAACGCCGCAGCGGCTTGGAGCGAGAGTTCTCGCGAATTCACGCCGAACTGCGCCGCGATGCGGGCATGCGCGCGGCCCAGGCAATCGTTACGCTGCTCGAGTCTCGCCGGACTCCCGCCGCGGAGCCGCAGTGAGACGCCGAGTGGCAGGCATCGACGAGGCGGGGCGCGGGCCGCTGGCGGGGCCCGTGGTTGCTGCGGCGGTGATTCTGCGTCCCGGCCGTCCGATCGAAGGCGTCGCGGACTCCAAAGTGTTGACGCCGGAGGAGCGCACGGCCTTGAGCATCATCATTCGCCGCGAAGCCCTGTGCTTCGGCATCGGGTGGGCGGATCGGGCCGAGATCGACGCGCTCAATATATTGCAGGCCACATTTCTCGCTATGCGCCGCGCGCTGCTGGCGATGAGCTTGACGCCCGATCACGTGTTGGTGGATGGTAACCAGCTGCCGCATCTGGGTGGGCTGGGAAAGTTGCTCACCGCGCGAGCGATCGTGGGCGGCGATGCCCGCACACCGGCGATCAGCGCGGCGTCCATTCTGGCGAAAACAGCCAGGGATAGTTATATGATTCAGATGGATACAGTCTATCCTGCATATTCTTTCGCAACCCACAAGGGCTACTGCACCCCCGATCATCAGCGCCTTCTCGAGCTGCACGGACCCTGTCCCTTGCACCGGCGATCATTCGCTCCCGTGCAACTGAAGCTGAAGGCGGCGAACTCTTGAGGCAATTCGTTCATTTGCGGCTGCACACCGAATATTCCCTGGTCGATGGGATCGTTCGGGTGCCTGAGCTGATGGCCGCGGTATCGGCCGCGGGCATGCCCGCCGTGGCTCTGACCGATCAAAGCAATTTGTTCGCGATGGTGAAGTTCTACAAGGAAGCATTGGCCGCCGGTGTCAAGCCGTTGATCGGCGTCGACGCGTGGATTCGCGCGGCGGGCGAGCGTGCGCCGCCGTCGCGCGCGGTGTTCCTTTGCCAAAATCTGGCGGGTTATCGCCGTCTGACGCAGCTGGTGACCCGATCATTTCTCGAGGGCCAGCAGCGCGGCGCGCCGATGTTGGAACGCGGCTGGCTGCAAAGGGACATGCTGCAGGGCTTGATCGTCTTGTCGGGCGGCGCAGACGGCGACATCGGTCAGGCGATTGCGCGCGGGCGCGACGACGAGGCTCTGCGTTGTCTCGCCCGTTGGCAGGAGCTTTGCGGCGATCGGTTCTATCTCGAAGTGCAGCGCACCGGCCGAGCCAATGAGGGTGCCCATGCCGACGCCGTCCTGGAACTTGCTCAGGAGCGAGGCGTGGCCGCGCTCGCGACCAACGATGTTCGGTTTCTGACGCGGGCTGAATTCGAGGCGCACGAAGCGCGGGTGTGCATCCATGACGGGGCGCTGCTTGCAGACCCGGGCCGGCCGCGGCGCTACTCCGAAGAGCAATACTTGAAGTCACCGGCCGAAATGACGGAGCTCTTCAAGGACGCACCGGAGCTGCTTGATAACACGGTGGAAGTCGCCAAGCGATGCTCGTTGGAGATTCGCCTAGGCTCCTCCATGCTGCCCGCATATCCGGTGCCCGCCGGCAGAAGCACCGAGGAGTACCTGCGCGAGGAGGCGAAGCAAGGCTTGACTGTGCGGCGCGCATCGCGAGGCGCCGCCGAGTCGCGCAGCGCCGAATACCCGGCTCGGTTGGATCTGGAACTCGGCGTGATTTGTTCCATGGGATTCGCCGGGTATTTTCTGATCGTGGCGGATTTCATCCGCTGGGCACGGGAGAACGGCGTGCCC
>DATMNF010000057.1:0-3934 GCA_035569355.1 Steroidobacteraceae bacterium | reverse complement strand
GAGTCCGCGGGTCCGAGGCGGGCTGGGAATCCCGGCGCTCGCAGCGGCGTTCCGACCGAATCTTCCAGCAATTTCACGATCATCGATGACCAGGCGCTCCCGCCGTACTTGGCACGTCCCTCGATAAAGGTTTGTTCCATGATCGAGGCGAGGCGCAACGGCACTCCGAAGCGGCGCCCAAACTCGAGCGCGAATCCGGCATCCTTGCAGGCCAAATCCATTGTAAAACCGATATCGTAGCTGCCATTCAGGATCACCTTGCTTTCGGTCTCGTGGACGAAGCTGTTGCCTGAGCTCGCGGCGATGGCCTCGAAGGCGGCGCGCAGGTCGACCCCCGCTTTGGCACACAGCATGAGCGCTTCGCCTGCGGCGATCAGATGGATGAACGCCAGCATGTTGGTCACTACCTTGGTGACCGTTGCTTGCTCGATACCTCCCAGGTAAATGACGCGGCCTCCCATGGCCTTCAGCGCCGCCTCATGCAGTGCATACACCGGCTGCGCGCCGCCGACGAGAACGGTGATATCACCCGCTTCCGCTCGGTGGACGCCGCCGGTGACCGGGCAAGCGAGGGTGGCGATTCCGAGCGCTTGGGCCCGCGCGGCGAGGGCTTCGACCTCGGCGAAATCGTTGGTGCTCATCTCGATCCACGTGCTGCCGGCCCGGAGCGCCGGCAACGCCTGCTCCAAAACCGCCGCGGTTGCGGCCGGCGAGGGTAAGCAGGTGATCAAGCAATCGCTGCTTTGAGCGAGTTCGGCAATTGAATCGACCCAGTGTGCATTGGCCGCGAGAACCGGCTCGGCGGCGCTGCGTTGCAAGTCGTTCACGCCGACATCGAAGCCGCCGCGAGATAAATTCGCGGCCAGATGTCGCCCCAGGTTCCCGAGTCCGATAAAGCCGTAACGCAAACTCATGAATTTCGATCCTGCGCGCCTACGGGTTGCCCAGCGGCCGATCGATCATTTCCAAATGCAAGGGACCATCTTCGACGTAGGCGTGCGCGCGGGCCACCGCTTCGTTGAGTTCGATCCCGAGGCCGGGCGCCGCGGGGGGAATGACATAGCCTTGTTCCCAGCGAATGGGTTTTTTCAAAAGCTCCGCATGGATCCCGCCCCATTGCTGGATGCTTTCGAGAATCAGGAAATTGGAGGAGCAAGCGGCGATCTGGATATTGGCCGCGCCCACCACCGGTCCACAATAGAGGTGCGGCGCGATTTGCGCGTAATGCACCTCGGCCAGGGCCGCCACTTTTTTCGCTTCGAGCAGGCCGCCGACGCGGCCCAAGTTCATTTGTAGGATGTTCGCCGCGCCGCACGCCAAGACCCGCGCGAATTCGTACTTGGTCGTCAGCCGTTCACCCGTTGCGATGGGGATGCTGGTGCCGCGCGCGACTATCGCCATCTGCTCGGGCATTTCGGGAGGCACCGGCTCTTCGAACCATAAGGGATCGTAGGGTTCGAGCTGCCTCCCCAAACGAATGGCGCCGGAAGTGGTGAATTGGCCGTGCGTCCCTAGCAAGAGGTCCGCCCGGCCTCCCACCGCCTCGCGCACCAAGCGCACCAAGCGCACCGTACGTTCGAGCGCTTCCTGGGTCGGTTGCCGCGGATCGTACGCAGAGAAGCCGCCCGTGGGATCGAACTTGAGTCCTGTAAATCCTTGCGCGACATACTCGGCGGCGCGCGTGGCCGACCGCTCCGGATCGTTGTAGAAGTCGTCGCCCTCGCCTGCGGCGGGATACAAATACGTGTAGCTTCGCAGCCGTTCGTGAACCTTGCCGCCCATGAGATTGTATATCGGCTGCTCGAGGGCTTTGCCGATGATGTCCCAGCAGGCCATTTCCAGTCCGCTGATGACGCTCACCAGCGACAGATCCGGACGCTGGCTGAATCCGGAGCCATAGCATTCGCGCCACAGAGATTCGATCTGAAAGGGACTGCGCCCGGCGAAGCGCCGCGCAAACAAGTCTTCGATCATCTTGCCCAAGACCTTGGGGCCGAACGTGGCGGCATAGACTTCGCCGACCCCCTCGATTCCGCACGCGGTCTTCAATTTCAGAAACACGAAATAGCGACCGCCGAAACCCGGCGGCGGATTGCTCACGAGGAACACTTCAACACTGTCGAGCTTCACTTCGTCCTCTCCATGGGATTCACGATCCTGTCAAGATGAGATCGGCGGCCTTTTGCGCCACCATGATAGTCGGTGCATTCGTATTTGCCGACGTGACGGTCGGAAACACGGACGCGTCCACGACGCGCAAGCGCTCCGTGCCGTGCACTTTCAAAGCGGCGTCGACGACGGAGTCCGCGGCGCTCGCACCCATGCGGCAGGTGCTGACGGGGTGATACACGGTGGATGCGCGCGCGCGAAAATCCGCAATCAAGTCGGCCGCTCCCATCGCATCGAGGTCGGGTGCGATGGGTTCGCGTATCAGCGTCTTGATTGCCTGTGTACGCGCAATCGCCTGCAGCAATCGTCCGCCGTGCGCCACGTCAGCGACGTCCTTTTCCGTGGACAAGTAATTCGGTGCGATGGCGGGCGGCCGGCGAAAGTCCGGACCTGCGATATCGATGCGTCCGACGCTCGTTGGCCGCGTCGGCTGGAAGCACAAATAGAATCCGGAAAACGAATCGACTTCGATGCGCGTGCGCGTCGCGTCGCCCGCACCATAGGTTACCGGGTTGAAGTACAGTTGCACGTCGGGACGCGAGCCTCGAGGGTCGGCGCGCGCGAATCCGCCGAATTGGTTCACGCTCAAGGCGAGAGGTCCGCGCCGGGCGATGAGATAGCGCAGGCCCGCAATCAACTTGCCGAGCGTCGAATGCAATTCGTCGTTCAACGTGGGCTGCGTGGCTTTGAAGGAGTACACGACGGCCAGGTGATCTTGCAGATTGCCGCCAACGGCCGAATTGTCGAGCAGAGGCGCGATTCCTGCCGCGGCCAACGTCGCTGCGGGCCCAATCCCCGAGAGCTGCAGCAGCTGCGGTGAATTGACCGCCCCTCCGCAGACAATGACTTCGCGGTTCGCCGCGGCGAATTTCTCAGCGCCGTCGTGGACGTATTCGACGCCCAGTGCGCGCCGCTGCTCGAAGCGAATCTTACTCACCCAGGCGCCCGTCTCGAGACGGACGTTCCCGCGGCGCAGCGCCGGGCGCAAAAAGGCATCGGCCGCGGAACGCCGCAGCCCATTGCGGATCGTCACTTGGTAGCAGCCCAAGCCCTCCGGCCGCGGCCCGTTGAAATCATCCGTCACGGGCAAACCCAATTCCGCCGCCGCATCCAACCAGTTCCGGTGCATCGGATGCAAAAACGGCGTTACGTCCTTGACGTCCAGAGGCCCGGCGCCCGCGGCATGACCGGCCGCATCGACGCGACGCTCCGATCGTTCGAAGTACGGCCGCACGTCGTCCCATCCCCAACCGACATTGCCCATCTGCCGCCAATCATCGAAGTCCGCGGGCATTCCCCGGCAGTAGACCAGCGCATTGATCGAGCCCGAGCCGCCAACCACGCGGCCGCGCGGCCAATAGATGCTGCGTCCGTTGAGTCCCGGGTTCGGCAGCGTCTGGTACTTCCAATTGACCGCGGCGTCGGCAAATGTTCGTCCGTAACCGATGGGTGTCTTGATCCAAAACCGCCGGTCCGTGCCGCCCGCTTCGAGGACCAAGACCCGATCGCGGCCGCTGGCCGACAAGCGATCTGCCAGCACGCAACCCGCGGAGCCGGCGCCGACAATTATGTAGTCAAAGACTTCCACGTACCGAGCTTAGTCTTTCGCCCCGATCCCGCTATGCCATTTCGCGATTCACCCATGCCATTTTTCGAACCTGTTCTGCCCCGTCGCGAAACTGCGTCGAACCCTGTATGGTGCTACGCGTGAGTCAAACCCAAGGTTAAACAGCTTGAGCACGACTGTAATCGACCTGCCGCGAAC
>DATMNF010000056.1:0-25636 GCA_035569355.1 Steroidobacteraceae bacterium | reverse complement strand
TTGGCGCCCTCGATGCCGGCGAAGGCCGCCGACTTCTCGGGATCCCGAGCCCAGACCCGAATGCGCTTGAGCGCGCGCACCGTCAGCATCGCCTGAAGGTGACTGCGGGCTTGTTCGCCGGCTCCGAGCAGCGCCAGGTCGACGGCATCCGGGCGGGCCAACAGCCGCGTGGCGAGCCCGCTCGCGGCGGCGGTGCGTATTGCGGTGATTTCCGCTGCGTCCAACAGGGCGACCGGACGACCGTGCTCGACCTCGAACAACAGCACCAAGCCCAGATGCGATGAATACTGCGGCGGCTTGTTGCGCGGAATCAGGCTCACGAGCTTGACCCCAAAACATTCGGGCTCGGCCAGGTATCCCGGCATGTTGCCGAACATGCCGCGATCGCCAGGCATGGTCATGATCGATCGCAGCGGCACGAGCACGCGCCCCTCGGACACCGCGATCATGGTCCGGTGCATCAGGTCGATGCATTCGGGCATCGGAAGAAGCTGCCGCACCTCGGTTCCGCGCAAGATCCGAATTTCCATGAGACTTTCTCAGCGCGGACCGAACGATTCGCGCAGGTCTCGCATCGCCGCGATGAAGGCATCGACGTCGTCGTCGTTATTGTAGAAGTGGAAGCTGGCTCTGATGTTGGCATCGCGGTGGGACGTGACGATGTCGCGCTTCAGGAGCGTTTTGGAGAGCCCGCCGCTGTCGCGCGATGCCACGGCGACCGTGGCGCCGCGCCGCTCGTCTTGCGCGGGCGTGACGCTCGGCCAGCCGATCTCTTCCAGCCTCTCCATGCAGCGCCGCGTCAAGGCGTAGTTGCGCTTCTCGATGGCCCGCGTGCCGACGGCCAATAGCAGCTTGAGTCCCGCCTCCGCGGCATAGCTGTTGACCACGGCCGGAGTGCCGGCCTCGAAGCGGCGGGCATTGGGCGCCGGCCGATTGGCGGTTATGTCCATCGCGGCGATGTCGGCCTGCGCGAACCAGCCGCTGTTCGTGGGCACGATGGACCGAATCAACGAGCCGCGAACATACAGGAAGCCGATGCCGGCCGTGCCGAGCAGATACTTGAGCATGCCGCCCGCGGCAAAATCCACATCCAGAGCCTTGACGTCGATCTCGAGCGATCCGACCGATTGGTAGCAGTCGAGCAGGACCTTGGCGCCCTTGGCGCGCGCCAGCCGCACGATGCCCGGGATGTCGAGCTTGGCGCCGTTTCTGAAGCAGACGTGCGTGATCGCCACGAGTTGCGTTCGCTCGTCTATCGCGTCGGCAAAATGTTCCAGAGGAATGTAGCCGTCGGGCGCGCGCGGCACGTGCACGACGCGTGCGCCACGCGCCTCCTGGGCATGCCAGATCTGTGCGTTGGTCGGAAACTCGAAATCGCTGACGATCACCTTGTTGCGCGGGCCGGAGAAATCGAGGGCGCTCGCGAGCGAGTTGAGGCCCGCGGACACCGAAGCGGTGACGGCGATCTCATCGGGAGCCGCGTGCAGCAGCGCCGCCGTCAGCGCGCGCACGGATTCATTTTTGGTGGTCCAAACGTCCCAGTTTGCACCCACCAGCAGCCGCTCTTCCATGTACGCTTCGAACGCCGCTTTCACGTCGTTCGCGAGCGCGCAATAGGAGCCGCTGTTCAGATAGGTCTTGCGCTCGAGAACCGGAAATTCCTTGCGCAAAGCCTGAAAGTTCGGTTCCATAACCCAAGCGGTTCCCGTCGCGACGAATGTGAGCGCAATTATATGCAATATCATATGATTGGGCAATTGAGCCCGCGCGACATCGCCCGCGCGCGCGACCCGCCGCACCGAGACGAAAGTTTGCCTAGCCGGTGGACTTCAAGATGAAGTACACCGCCGAGATGAATGCCAGCCATGGAACTCCGACGATCCACGAGATGCGCCAGATTTCCCTGTCGAGGCCCATGGTGACGAGCACAGCGCACAATAGAGTCAATCCTGCAATCTGGACGGCCGGGAACCAGGGCATCCGTACCGGCAGGTCCGCCGCGCGGTGCCGGCGCCGAAAACTCAAGTGGCTGACCAGGATGATGATCCACACGATCATGGCGTCGAACAAAGCAACCCCGAACAGATAATTGTAGGCGAGCGGCGTCAGCTTCGAGACGCCCGCCGCGGCCAAAATACACGCACCGGATAGGAGTATGGCGGCGATAGGTGTGCCTTTCCGGCTGAGCCTGCCCAAGAAGCGCGGCGCGTACCCTCCTCGCGACAGCGAGAACAGCATCCGCGAGCACAGATACACATTGGTATTCATGCTCGACAGGGCGGCACTCAGCACCACGAAATTCATGATCCCGGCCGCATTGCGGATGCCCGAGTGCGCAAAGACCCGCACGAACGGGCTTTGGGTGACGACAGCGGCGCCCGTCTCGGTCCACGGTACGAATGTGACGACGATGACGAGCGCCAGGATGTAGAACAGGATCAGGCGCAGCGCCATGGTCCGCAGCGCCGCCGGAATCGTTCGTACGGGATCCTTGGCTTCGCCGGAGGTAACGGCGATCACTTCGATGCCGTTGAAGGACAGTATCCCGATGATGACGGCCAACCAGACGCCGCCGATTCCATGCGGCATGAATCCGCCCGGAAGGCCGGTGAGATTGTGAAACCCCACGGGTTTTGTGCCGATGCCGAAGATTGCCGCCAACCCCAGGATGATGAAGATGACGATGGCAACGACTTTGATGAGCGCAAACCAATATTCGATCGAGCCGAATTTATTGACCGATCTCGAATTGAAGTACAGCAGCACGAAGGCGAAGCCCAGCGACCACAGCCATACCGGCGTCGCGGGGAACCAGAAAGTCATGTACACGCCGGCCGCCACCGCCTCCGCGCCGACGGCAATCACCTGCGCCATCCAGTACGAGTAGCGTGCGATCATGCCCGCCCACGGGCTGAGGTAGATCTCCGCATAGGTTCCGAATGAGCCCGCCGTCGGATGCATCACCGCCATTTCCGACAGGCTGAAGACTATCGCAACGGCGGCGATGGCGGCGATCGCGTAGCTCAGGATCACCGCGGGGCCGGCGTAGCCGATCGCGACGCCGCTGCCCATGAACAAGCCCGTGCCGATCGCGCCGCCGAGGCCGATCATCACGAGCTGCGCACGACTCAGATCCTTGTGCAGACCGGCCTCTCGGCTGGCAATCGCGGCTGCGTCTACGGCTGCCTCCCGGGCGGCGGTGATATATTCCCAGTCAACCGAGTCTAGCAACGGCGGAGTGTATATGTCTGCGTTTCAGCGTGAGGTTCTGGTCCGCTTCGGCCACTGCGATGCCGCAGGTTGGGTGTTCTACCCCCGCTATTTCGAAATGATCAGCGATTTCGTCGAGGATTGGTTCGAAGACGGGCTTGCAGCGAGCGCACCGGGATTGTTCCATCACAAGCAGATCTTGACGCCTTCCGTCCATTTCACGGTCGACTTCTTCAAGCCCACGCGCTATGGGGAACGGCTAACTTTCAATCTTTGGAGCGTCAAGGCCGGCACCACTTCCTGCGAGCTGCGAATCGAGGCCTCGCATCAGGGCGAGCTGCGCATGCGCGTCAAGCAGGTACTGGTTTTCATCTCCGCCGCTTCAGCCCGGTCCACCCCGATCCCGCCCGAGCTCGTCAGCCGCATGCTTCGGTTCGCGCCGGACGTCGAGCCGGGGCCGCCGAAGAAGCGCAGGAACAAATCTACGCAGGTGCCAACGCGAGCACGCGCAGCGGGCTCCCGGAGCCGTTGACGATTTTCAGCGGCGGCGCGATCACGACGGCGCCCGTGGGCGGCAGGTGTTCGAGATTGGTCAGACTCGCGAGGCCGAATCGGTTCGATCCGTGCATGATGGTGTGGCAGGGGAACATGGGATTGAAAGTGGCGGCTTGACCTGCGTCCGTGCCCACCGTCTCCACGCCCACGCCGAGGATGTCGCGCTCGCGCGCCAGAAACGGGACGCACTGCGGATGAAAGCCGGGCGTGTGCGGGCCATCGGAGGCGATATTCAGGTAGGCGTCGGCTCCAACCCGCTTCGACCAATCGGTGCGGATCAGGACCCAGGCATGCTCGGGTATCTTTCCGTGCTGCCGTTCCCACCCCTCGATCACGTCCGTCGTCACGAGAAAATCGGCGTTTTCCCGCGCCTGCCGCGCCACATCGATCACGCAGGCGGGGCCGATGAAGCGCTCCACCGGAATATTATGCGTTGCATTCTGAGGGTAGTCCTTGCCGGTGACCCAATGAATCGGCGCATCGAAGTGCGTGCCGGTATGCTCGCCGCAAGAGATGTTGTTCCAGTACCAGGCGGGACCTCGCTCGTCATAGCGCGAGATCTCGTCCAGCGAAAATGACTTCGAAGGCGCAAATTGCGGCGGCAGCTTGATAACGGGCGTCTCCGGGCCCAGCGGCACGGTCAAATCGATCACGCGAATGCCGCCCGTCATGATGCCGCCGATCAACTGCGCCAGGATTTGTGAGTAGTTCATGTTGGGATCCGATAGTTGACACGTCAAGTAATCATAGCATGGCCGCCGCCCAGGGCAGCCCGCCCGGGGCTGCCCGCCCGGGCCAGTTCGCCGTCGGGAACTCTACATTAGCTCAGAGTGCGCTCGGCCGAAACCGCCCAGCGATCAGGGGGTCGCAGTGTAGGGAATGCTGACGGAGCCGGACTTCGGATTGCCCGAGTCGTCATCGTAGCCAAAGGTCAGGGAGAGAGTCCCGCTGTCAACCGCTGTGGGGGCGTACGTCAGGCTGAGCTGGCAGGCGCTGCCGGTGCTTACACTCGAACACGCGAAGCTGCTCGAGGGGCTGCTCCAGCCCGCGGGCAGCGTGCCGAGACCGGAGATGATCGACAAATTGCCGGCAAGATTGCCGTCGTCGGTCGTAAAGGTAACGCTGACGGGGTTGCTGCTGCCGCTCACGACGGTGAGCGAGAGTGGATTCGCAGTGCCGACGATGTTGTCGTTCGTGGTCGCTCGGTACGCGATGTTCACCGAGCCTGATTTGGACTTGCCTGCATTGTTATCGTAGGTGTAGCTCAAGCTCAAGGTGCCGGTGCCGGCCGACGCGGGAGCGTAGGTCAGCGGCAGCTGGCACGCGGTGCCGCCGCTGAAGCCGGCGCACGAGAACGAAGTAGCCGTGCTGCTCCAGCCCGCGGGCAAGGCGCTCAGGCTGCTCGTGAGCTGCAGCGCGGTGGCCTCCAGGCCGTCGTCGGTCGTGAACGTGACGGACACGGCCTGTGTGCCGGAGGGTGCTACGACATTGATCTGGCCCATCGGGGATGCGGTTGCGACCGCGTTGTCGTCGGTGGTTGCCGCGTACGCCACGTTCAGTGATCCGGTCTTGGGACTACCGGCGGCATCGGTATAGGCGTAGTTCAAGACGAGCGTGCCATCGGCTAATGCAGCCGGCGCGTACCTCAGCTGCAGCTGGCAGCCGTTACCTGTGCCGACGCTGCTGCACGCGAAGGCCTTTGATGCGCTGTTCCAGCCGGATGGGAGTGCCGCCAAATTGGATGTCACATACAAGTTGGACGCCGTCTTGCCGTCGTCCGTGTTGAAAGTGACCGCAACGGACTGTGCACCGCCCTTCTCGATCGCGTTGACCTGGCCGGGTGGCGAAACCGTTGCGACCACGTTGTCGGGTGACGAGGTAGCGTAGGGAATGTTCAGCGCCCCGGTTCTGGTCGTGCCGGTGTCGTCCGAATAGCTATAGTTCAAGGCGAGCGTGCCCCGAGCCGAAGCCGCCGGCGCAAAGGTCAGGGGCAGCTGACATCCGCTGCCCATGCTGACGATGGCGCACGAGAAACTTGCTGCGGAGCTGCTCCAACCCGACGGCAAGGCCGTCAGGTCGGTCGTCAGGACAAGGCTGGTGGCCGCGTTGCCGTCGTCGGTAGTGAAACTCACGCTGACCGACTGGTTGCCCACACCCGCGACGGCATCGACTTCACCCACTGGAGATGCCGCGGCAACCACGTTGTTGTGCGCGGTCGCTGCGTAGGCAATGGTCAAAGAGCCGCTGGTGCTGGGCACGGTCGCATTGTTGACGAACACGTAGCCGACCGTCAGTGTGCCGCTGTCGAGCGCCGCCGGCGCGTAGATCAGATTCAAAACGCAGCCGCTGCCCGTGCTGACCGAAGCGCAGGTAAAGCTGCTGGGGCCGCTCCAGCCGGCCGGGAGCGCTCCGGCGCCGGCCGAGATTCCGAACCCGGATATCGTGCTTCCGTCGCTCGAGGTGAACGTGATGCTGACGGTTTGCTTCGCGCCGACGGCGACGGCGACGGTGCCCGAGACGGAAGGCGTCGCCACTATCGAATTGTTCGCGCCGGTGGGCCCACTGACACTGTTGATCGGGCTGCCCGGAGGATTGGTGCCCGTGCCGCCGCTGCCGCCGCTCGTGACATTGAGCGTGCCCCTGCTCTCGCTATAGGAACTCGATCCACAGCCCGACACCAGGAGCAGGGAACAAACGCCGAGAAGAAGTAAGCGAGGGCTTGGCTGCATATCTTTCGAGCGATGATCGAAGGGCAACAAAGTTATGCCGGGAGTTGCGGGGGCGGAGTTAACTGCGTCACGCAATGCGCGTTGCGTGCGGACAACTAACATAACGCTCGCGATTCGGCCGCTCGAAAAGCTCGTTGGCGAGCGCTCATGCGTCAAGCCAAGTTATGTTCACCGAAGCTGCGCGCGCAAACGCAAGTCAGTCGAGCTTATAGCTCCTCGTGCCGCCTCATCGCGGAGCGCGGCACGCGTCCGTCCTTGACGAGGACTCCTTCCGCGCGCAAGCGTCGGGCCTGTTCTCTGTGCTCTCTGGATGACTTCGGAAACACGATGCGGCCGCCCGCACCCACCACGCGATGCCACGGCAGATTCAGCTCGTCGGGCGCTACCCTCAGTGCAAATCCAGCCTGGCGCGCTCGACCGGGGAATCCGGCGCTGCGCGCAACTTCGCCGTAAGTCGACACTTGTCCGCGCGGAATCGCGCAGACCACGTGCCAGATCGCCTGAAGAGCGGGGTTTTCCAGGATCCGCGAGCTCACGGGTCACTCCACGTCAAGGGTCACTCCGCGTCGAATTGCGAGTACAGATCGAGCTGACGGCTGTCGCCGATGACGCGCTCGAAATCGAGCCCCAAAGTCGCCAGCACGGGCTCTGCAACCGGCTTTACCTGCTTCGTCACGTAGTGCTCCCGATCGAGCGGGTGACGTATGTTGTCGAGCGGTTCGGCGCCGGCCGTCGTCATGACGTAGCTGATCAGCCGACCGGGCGGCAGTGTCGATTTGCGCGCGGCAACCACGTGCGGGGGCGTCGTCGCGGTGTACTCGTCCGTGTCCTTGCGCAGGTTCTTGCGGTACACGAGCGAAGCATCCAGGTCGCCCTTTCTCACTTTTTTCACGATGTCCGAAAGATACTCGTCAACCGACTGATCGGTGAACAAGCGCTGATAGAGTTCGCGCTGCACCTCCTTGGCAAGCGGCGTCCAATCGCGCCGTACGACTTCCATGCCGACGAACTCAACGCTATCGGCACCCGCGCCGGCGACGAGGCCGGCATAGCGTTTGCTGGCGCCGCGCGTGGTGTGGCGGGCGCGCGGCAAAAACAACTTCAGATACAGCTTTTCGAATTCCAGCTCCAAGCGGCTCGCAACGCGCCATCGAGACTGGACGTGACGGTCGAGATCCGCATTGAGCGCCGCAGCGAGTTCTCCGCCCTGCTCGCGTGCGAGCCCCGGATCCTCGGCGCGCGAAGCCACGAACAGGCTGTCGGTGTCCCCGTACAGCACCATGAACCCGGCCGCCTCAAACCATGCCTTCGACCACAGCAGCAACTCCCGTCCAGTACCCGTGATGGCGTTGACGAGCGCGGGGTTGTAGAACCGGCAGCCTGGCGCGCCGAGCACACCGTAGAAGGAGTTCATCAGGATTTTGATCGCATTGGATGCCACGAGGTCGCCGGCCTTTTTTGCGGCCTCGCGGCGCGGAAAGAGCTCATCGAGCATGCGCGGCAGGATCGCCGGGGTGCGAACGAACGCACCGCCCGCGGTGCGGATGAGGTCGGCCTCCGGCATCGGCTCAGGCACGTACGACAGCGGATCGATGTTGAGAGTGCGGATGATGCTGGGGTACAGGCTCTTGAAATCGAACACCCAGACGTTGCGGTGCAGGCCGGTGGCGGATTCGAGTACATGACCGCCTTGCTGGGCGGCATAGTCGCTGAACGCGCGCACGGTCGGCGCAACGACGCCTCGCCGCTCGAGTTCGGTCAGATACAGAAAATCGAAGGATGCGATGCTCGCCGCGACTCGATCCGGCGTCATGCCGGTCAGCTGGCTACGGGCGTAGGCAAGGCGCACCAGGTTGAGCCGCTCGACGATCTCGTAGGCAAGCCGGGCATCGGTGCGCGCGTACAGCGCGAAGGCGGCGAGGTCCCGGTTGTAGTTATCTAGAATTTCCCCGATCCGGTCGCTCACGTCGCCGGCGATGGCCTTCCCTTCGCCGAGCACTTCGCGCGCCACGGCATCGAGCGAGTAGTCGTCCATGCGCACGAAGGCGCCGCGCATGAGGTCGATGCCGTCCAGCACCAGTCGGCCGGGAATGGAGGCCTGGCCGCTGCCGAAATAGCCCTCCGCCTTGCGCAAACGCATCGCACCCGGCTCCCGCCCGAGGTGAAGCGGATGGTTCATGCGCGCCGCAGCCCGCTCGAGCACCGCCAGATCGAAGTCGATGACGTTCCAGCCGGTCAGGACATCGGGGTCGAGTTCCTTCACGCGAGCGCAGAACAGGTCCAATGCGGCGCGCTCATCCGCGCAGCGACGCGCACGCTCCGGCATGTCTCGATTGCCGGCATCGACGATGAGAACTTCGTCGATCTGCGGCGAATACAGGGAAATCGCCAGCACGCGCTCGCCCTTGCCGTCGGTTTCGATGTCGAACGACAGCACGCGCGGTTCGACGTCGACGCGCAGCGGCCGCAGCGCCGGATTCGAAAATATCCAGGAAACGCCGCTTCCCGACACCCGCTCGCCTTCGATCTCGCACCCCCCTTTGATGCCGCGGTCGATCAGGTACCGGGCGGCGAAGCGCACATCGGCCTCGAATGTTTCGATGCCGGCTGCCTGCAGGCGGTCGCGAAGTTGCGGTACATCCTGCGGAATCTCCACCTCCAACCGCGATACCGCCGCCCCTGCAAAACTTCGCTTGTGGGTGCTCTTCGGTTCCGGCGCACGCAGAGCGCCGGCGCGCTCGGCGTCGAGGGTGCGAATGTAGAAGTGCGGGCGTTGCCGGTCATCGCGCACCAGAAATGTGGCGCCGTCCCGGAGGCGGCCATAGAGGTGTACGACCGGCGTACGCCGCCCATCAGGCCCGGAGAGGACGCGATAGCTCGCTTGAAGAATGAAACCCTGTGCCGCCGCCATGCGTCACTCGCGGAGGCGGAACCAGCCGCTGATGCTGAGGCGCTCGCGTTGCGTCGGCAGCACCGCATGCTCGCGGCCCGGAGTGAGAAAACACACCAGGCGCCCGGCGATCGGTTGGATATCCCGATGGCGGTCGTCTGCGTCGAAAATCCGCAATTCGCCTCCCGCCGCAGGCGTCCAATCTTCGTTCAAGTACAACACCAGCGACACCCGGCGCTGCCCGCGTCCGTGCGGCTGATCCAGGTGGCGGGCATACCCCGCACCGGGCGGGTACCACGCGTAGTGCAGCTCGAGTTCGAATAGTCCGAGCAAGTATTGCTCGTTCAGGTCCAAGCGCAAGCCTTCGAGCCGCTGCAGCAATGTACGCTCCGCCGGCAGCAGGGGCGGCGCTATCCAGCAGGTCGAATCGCCGCGAATTGCCTCGCGCCGCTGCACGCTTCGGCCGTTGCCGATGCGCGCCGCCGCAAATTCTCCGCGGGCCCGCCTGAGCTCTGCGCAATCCACCAGGGCGCGGATCCGCGGTGGCGCCAGGAACCGATCCTGAACAGAAATGCCGTCGGCTCCCAGGCCGGCATCAATGCTCAAACAGGCCGCCGCCGGCGTTCGGCCATCGCGGAGCGGCGCGCGGTCCTCTTGCGAGCCGCCGCTTTCTTCCCGGCAACGCGGCGCGGCGCGCGGCGCGCGGGCTTGCGCGGTCTCTTCGCCGCCTCCAGCATGCTGCCGCGGCAGTTCTTGGCTCCGCAGCGGCACGCGTAAACTTCATCGATGTTGGGTGCATCGTCGCCGTCGCGCTGTATCTGATAGTCGTAGGACAGCTCTTCGCCCGGCTGTATGGTGCGAACGGCTTCAATGAAGATGCGCTTGTTCACGGTCGTGCTTTCGCAGTTCGGATCGCAGCAATGGTTGATGTAGCGTGCCTCGTTGCCGTTCACGCCCGCATCGATCACGGTCTTCGCGTCGACCGTGAACAGAAACGTGTGATTATCGTTCGGATCCTTGTCCCCATAGCGGGCGTCGGCCTGAGCGTGGCTCACACGTTCCCCCAGGTATTCGACGACGATGGTTCCCTTGCGGATGCGGCGCACGGCGAACACGCCGTATCCATGGATGGGGGAGTGGCGCACTTCGAACAAGGGCGCGCGGCGACGCGGGTTGTTTTTCATACTGCGATCGGTGCTTTGATGGCGGCGTGATGCCGATAGTCGAGAATCTCGAAATCCTCGTATGCATATTCGAACAGGCTCGGCGGCTTGCGCCGCAACGCGAGCCGCGGCAGCGGGTAGGGTGTGCGACCGAGCTGCAGATCGGCCTGATCGAGATGGTTCTGGTACAAATGGCAATCGCCGCCCGTCCAGACGAAATCTCCGACGTTCAGCTCGCATTGCTGTGCCAGCATGTGCGTCAGCAGCGCATAAGAGGCGATGTTGAAGGGAACGCCGAGCAGCGCATCGGCGCTGCGCTGGTAGAGTTGGCAGGACAACCGGCCGCCGGCGACGTAGAACTGAAACAAGGCGTGACAGGGCAACAGCGCCATCTGGTCCAGCTCTCCGACGTTCCAGGCGCTCACGACGATGCGCCGCGAGTTCGGATTGCTCCTGAGCTGTTCGACCGCGCGCCGCATTTGATCGACGGTTCGGCCGTCGGCGGTCGGCCAACTGCGCCACTGCTTGCCATACACCGGGCCCAAATTTCCGTCTTTGTCAGCCCACTCGTCCCAGATGCTGACGCCGTGTTCGCGCAGGTACTTCACGTTCGTGTCGCCGCTCAAGAACCACAAGAGCTCGTGGATGATCGATGGCAGGTGCAGTTTCTTGGTCGTCACCAGAGGAAAGCCATCGTTGAGATCGAAGCGCATCTGATAGCCGAACACGCTCAGGGTGCCGGTGCCCGTGCGATCGGCCTTGGGGAAGCCGTGCTGCCGAATGTGCCGAAGAAAATCCAGATACTGCCGCATTACGCTTTCACCGCCGCCAAATTGCCCGATGGGGCGTTGCGTCGATAGGCATAAATCATCATCGCCGCGCCCGCCAGGATCATCGGTATGGTCAACAGCATGCCCATGGTCAGCCAATCGCCCGCCAGGTAGCCGATATTCGCATCGGGCAAACGCACCCACTCGACGCTGAACCGAGCGCAGCCGTACACCAGCAGGAACAAACCGGTTGGCGCCAGCCGCGGCCGCGGCTTGCTCGTGAACCACCACAGCACCGCGAACAATACCAGTCCCTCGAGGCTTGCTTCATAGAGCTGCGAGGGATGCCGTGCGACGAGTTCGCCGGTCGGCGACGGCACGCCGAAGCCCCAGGGCAGAGTCGTCGGCTTGCCCCAGAGTTCGCCGTTGATGAAATTACCGAGCCTGCCGGCGAGCAGTCCGATCCCCGGCAGAGGCGCCAGAAAATCGAGCACGTCGGAAATTCGCTTGCGCTTGACCCGCGCGAACACGGCAGCTGCGGTCAGCACCCCGGTCATCCCGCCGTGAAAGGACATGCCGCCGTCCCAGATGTGGAAGACGTTGAGCCAGTGCTCGGCGATCACGTCGTGGCCGTAAAAAATACACCATCCAACCCGGCCCCCGACGATGACACCGATGGCGGAGTAAAAAATGAGGTCATCGATATCGAGGGCAGTCCAGGTCGAGCCAGGCCGCCGAGCGCGGTAGCGCGCGAGCCACCACGCGGCGACGAATCCGATGAGGTACATGATCCCGTACCAGTGGACCCGCAAGGGTCCGATGCCGAATATCGGTCCGACCGAGATGGCGATGGGATTGATGTGTGGATAGGTCAACATGGCCCTACTCTAAACCGTCGTTGACCCGACAGAAATAGGCTTTGAGATACCGCGTCTCGGGAATGGCGGGATGCACCGGGTGGTCGGGAGATTGCCCGCCCATTTCCAGGATCTGCAAGTGCTTGTCAGCCGCCTTCGCCGCCTTGGCAATGGCTTCCCGCAAATCCTCGAAGCTCACATGATACGAGCAGGAACATGAAACCAAAATGCCGTCCTCCGCCGCCACACGCATTGCCAGCTGGTTCAAGCGCTTGTAGGCGGCAAGCGCTTTCGGCAGGTCTTTCTTGCGCTTGGCGAACGCGGGCGGATCGATCACGACGATGTCGAATCGGGCGCCTTTTTCGACCATATCCTCGAGCACATCAAAGGCATCGCCGCGGAGCGCAACGATCTTGGCCTTGTTGCGTTCGGCATTCGCCGCGGCGATTTCGAGCGCGGCCGCGGAACTGTCGACGCACAGCACCTCACGCGCACCGCTTCGCGCCGCGCGCACGCCCCAGGCTCCAACGTAGCTGAACACATCCAGGACGCGCGCGCCCTTGCGCACGTATTTCGACAACGCGCGGCGATTGGCGGCCTGATCGAAGAACCACCCGGTCTTCTGTCCCTCCGCCAGCGGCGCTTGAAATTCGAGATCGTCCTCCACGACCTTCCCCAATTCCTCGAACTTGCCCTGAGCGGCTTCCACGTAGCCGGTTAGGCCCTCCATCTCGCGCGCCGGGCTGTCATTCTTGAAGAGCAGCGCATCGCAATGCAGAACTTGCTGCACTGCCTGTTGAATCTGGAGTTTGAGCCTTTCCATTCCGGCGGTCCCGATTTGCACGACGCAGGCCGAGCCGTAGCGGTCGATAACCAACCCCGGCAACCCGTCGGACTCGCCGTAAACCAAACGATAGTAGGGTTTCGCATACAATCGCTCGCGCAAGGCAAGTGCTGCCCGGATGCGGGCCGCCAGCCAAGCCACGTCGGGAATCGTCCACGTTTCGAGCAGGCGCGCGCTGATCAGCGATTGGGGATTGACGTACGCGAGACCGAGTGCCCGGTCGTTGTGCGCCAGTACGCGCACCAATTCGCCCGCCGCGAACTTCGTCAAGGGCGTTTGCTGCGCATCGACCTCGTTGCTGAAGACCCACAGATGTCCCGCGTGCAGGCGGCGATCTTCGTTGCGCTTCAAGCGCAGAGCGGGCAGCTCCGCCACACGACTAGAGTCTGACATGGGAATGACTTAAAGTGAGATGGGCGCGCATTCTAACCGACGCGGAGCTGTACATGCAGCGCAATCGCCTTGCCGCAGAGACCAGCCCCTACCTCAAGCAGCATGCCGATAATCCCGTGGATTGGTATCCTTGGGGAGCTGAGGCTCTGCGCGCGGCCAAGCAGGACAACAAACCGATTCTGCTGTCCATCGGCTATTCGGCCTGCCACTGGTGCCATGTCATGGCGCATGAATCTTTCGAGGACTCCGCCACCGCCGCGCTGATGAATGAGCTGTTCGTCAACATCAAGGTGGACCGCGAAGAGCGGCCTGACCTCGATAAAATCTACCAGGTCGCGCAGCAGCTCATCACTCACGGCGCAGGTGGCTGGCCCCTGACCATGTTCCTGACACCCGATCAGACACCTTTTTTCGGGGGTACGTACTTTCCGAAGGAGCCGCGCTACGGAATGCCCGCGTTCGGCGATCTGCTCCAGCGAGTGGCCGCGTATTACCGTACCCACGGCGCGGAGATCGGCGCGCAAAACGAGCAACTGAAACTTGCGTTCGCGGCGCTGGCGCCGGAGCCTGCACCCGGCGGGCTCACCCTCGACGCGTCGCCCTTGCGCGAAGCGCGCGCCTCCCTCGAAAGATCATTCGATGCCGAGTTCGGCGGCTTCAGCCAGGCGCCGAAATTTCCGCACCCCGGCGCCATCGAGCGCTGCCTGCGGCATTGGTACGGCACATCGGCCGCGACCAACCCGGATCTGAAGGCGCTGTACATGGCGACCCTCACCTTGACACGCATGGCGGAGGGCGGAATTTACGATCAGCTGGGCGGTGGGTTCTCGCGCTATTCCGTCGATGGCCGTTGGATGATCCCGCACTTCGAGAAGATGCTCTACGACAATGGTCAGTTGCTGTGTGAGTACGCGCGCGCAGCGGCGGCGACGGGCGAGCCCGAGTTCGCGCGGGTTGCCGGTGAAACCGCGGATTGGGTATTGCGCGACATGCGCTCACCCCAGGGCGGTTTCTACTCGAGCCTCGATGCGGATTCGGAGGGCCATGAGGGCAGATTTTATGTGTGGACGCCCTCAGAGCTTCAATCGCTCTTGACGGCGCAAGAATATGCGGCGTTTTCGCGGCGTTTCGGCTTGGACCGGCACCCCAATTTCGAGGGCAGATGGCATTTGCACGCCGCCCAAGCGCTGGACGCCGTCGCCGCGGCGCTTCGGGATTCTGCGCAATCCGTCGCTGCTCTGATCGATGCGGCGCGAGCCAAACTGTTGAAGGCTCGCGCGCTGCGCGTGTGGCCGGCCCGCGACGAGAAAATTCTCACCGCATGGAATGCACTCATGATCAAGGGCCTGGCGATCGCGTCGCGCGCCCTGCACCGGCCCGACTTGGCTGACGCTGCCGCGGCAGGGATTGACTTCATCCGCCGACACCTGTGGCGCGACGGTCGACTGCTCGCCTCATACAAGGATGGACGCGCGCATTTGCCGGCCTACCTCGATGACCATGCCTTTCTCGCCGACGCCCTGCTCGAGCTGTTGCAAACCCGTTGGCGCAGCAGCGACTTGGAGTTTGCGATGGCTTTGACCGATGTCCTTTTGTCGCAATTCGAGGATACCGCAGCCGGCGGATTCTTCTTCACCGCCGCGGACCACGAGCGGCTCATTCATCGGAGCAAGACCTACAGCGACGAGGCAGTGCCCTCGGGCAACGGCGTCGCGGCGTCGGTGCTGTGCCGTCTGGGGTATTTGGTCGCAGAATTACCCTTCTTGGACGCCGCCGAACGCACCCTGCGGGCCGGATGGCCGATGCTGCAGCAATATCCTCAAGCGCACATGAGTTTGGCGAATGCGCTGGAAGACTCTCTGGCGCCGATGCAAATCGTGATCATTCGCGGAGATGCGGCGCAGGCGCAGCATTGGGCCGCAGAGCTGCGTGCCCTATATGCGCCGACGCGCATGATCTTCGCCATTCCCCGCGACGCGGGCGAACTGCCGAGCGCGCTTGCCGAGAAGCGCGCCACGGACGCCACCGTGGCGTACGTCTGCACGGGCACGACGTGTACGGCACCGCTCACGGATTTGGGCTCGATCCTGCGCGAACTCAAGCGGCCAGATGCGCGGCCAAGCGGCGCCTGAAGTCGCCGTGCACCGCGTCCGAGTAGGTGGGCGCGGCATTCCAGTCGAGCGCCCAAGGCTGGGCGGCGCGCGTGGTCTCGGGCTCACCGGCGCCGCGCGGAAAAATATGCGCATGCAGCGCCGGTTCGACATTGCCGAACATCGCGTAATTGACCCGCAGAGCCCCGGTGATGGCAAGGAGCGCATCGCCGATGAGCGCCATATCGGACAAGAATTGACCGCGCAGATCCATGCTGAGCGCGTTCAAATGCGGAACCACGGGATCCGGCAGCAGCAAGCAATAGCCCGGCAGCACCTGGCGCTCTCCCATGACCACCCAGCCGGAGCGCAGTCTCGCAACCGCGGGCGGATAGTCCGCGCCGCGGCAGCGCTCGACCATGTCATGTATGGCGGTCGAGGGCGTCACTGTCCCAGGCTCCTAGCCACGGTTGCGGCATCCACGGGCGAAGCAGAGTTGCCGAAATTCGAGCGCAGATACGAAAAGAGCGCCGCGGCGTCCGCGGATTTCATCCAACCGAATTGCAGCATCTGCGTGGCATACCGGTTCGCCGGCATGGACGGGGGTCTTTGGCCCTTGATCACCCAAAGCGCCAATTGCGCCGGGTCTCCGAGCACCACGGGCGATCCGGTCAAGCTCGGATACAGACCGGGTATTCCGGCACCGCTTTGCTGATGGCAGGGAACGCAGTTGCCGTTGTAAATGCGCTCGCCCACGTCCGCGGCCTGGGGCGCGCCGGGCTTCTTCGGGGTACAGGCGCCCAGAGCCGCCATGAGCGCAACCAAAGGCAATACGTTTCGTAGCGTCATTGTGGTAAATGCTAGCAAACAGTGAAGCTGAAGCGGAGTACCCCCATGTCAAACCTCGGTTCGACGGTCCGGCTGCGCGTGATGTCGCGGATCAGGACGGCATCGCTTGCGGCTGCCGCTTGGTGCTTCGCGTCGGCAGCCCTCGCACAGGCGCCCGCCGAAGATGCTCTGAAGCGCATCATCGAAGAGGGCAACCCCGCCTATCTCGATTGGTCGGCAACCTCGAGCGATCGCGATCGGATCGGGAAGCTTTACGAGACGAACGGCTATCGCCTGCTTTGGAGCGACGGCGCGAACCCCACGGCCGCGGCGATTTCCCTGCTGCAGCAACTGCGGTTTGCCGGGGACCGCGGTCTGGACCCATTGGATTATCCCGGTAATGCCCTGGCCTACTTGTTGGTCGATCTGATCGATGCGCCGCGCGCCGGCATCGAGCAATGGGCCTTGTTCGACGCCGGCTTGTCGCTGGCGGGCATGCGATTCCTGTCGGATGTGCATATTGGGCGGGTCGATCCCGCCTCGATCGGGCATCACGTGAGCATGGAACGCATCAGTCTCGATGTCCCCGCCACCCTCGCCCACCTTTCGACCGCGGTCGACGTTGCCGTTGCCGTCGACGCACTGGAACCGCAATTCAGCCACTACGCCCTTCTCAAGAAACACCTGTCGCACTATCGCGCGCTGGCGGACGAGCCGGGACTCAACGAGTTGCCCGCGTTGCCCGCGAAGTCGCTCAAACCCGGGGACGAATACGCAGGCGCGGCGCAGCTGCGGCACCTGTTGGTCGCTCTCGGCGATGCCGCGGCGCCGGCGCCGGACGCACCGATTCCGCAGTCCCTGACGCCCGACCTCGTCGAGGCCTTGAAGAAATTCCAAAGCCGGCATGGCGAAAAGGCCGACGGTGTTCTCGGAGCCGCGACCTTCGTCGAACTGACGCGGCCCCTCAGTCAGCGGGTGCGGCAGATCGAACTCACCCTGGAACGCTGGCGCTGGCTGCCTTCGGAACTCGTGACCGCGCCCATCATCGTCAACATTCCGCAGTTCCGCCTGTTTGCATTCGAGTCGACCGCGGATTCGGAAGCGCGCATCCGTCAAATGGACGTGATCGTCGGCAAAGCCTTCGATTCGACCCAAACTCCGGTGTTTGCCTCCGACATGAGCTATTTGATTTTCAGGCCCTATTGGGAGGTACCGTACAATATTGCGCTGAAAGAAATCGTACCTTCCGCGCGCAGCAATCCCGCCAGCATCGAACGGCATCAGATGGAAATCGTGAGCGGTTACGGCGATTCCGCCGCGGTCATGCCGAATACCGCCGAAAACGTCGAGCTGGTCGCCAAGGGGACGCTGCGGCTGCGGCAGCGTCCGGGGCCCAACAACTCGTTGGGGCTCGTGAAATTCATGCTGCCCAATCCCTTCAACGTGTACCTGCATTCGACACCCGCGCAATCCCTGTTTGCGGAATCGCGCCGCGATTTCAGCCACGGCTGCATTCGGGTGAGCGACCCGGTAGCACTGGCGCAATACGTCTTGCGCGATTCGCCGGAGTGGACCCGGGACAAAATCCAAGCAGCGATGAACGGCACCGAACCTCTTACAGTGACGCTCAAGAACCGCATCCGCGTGTTCATCGTGTACGGCACGGCCATCGCCACCGAGAAGGGCAATGTTCTGTTCTTCGACGATATCTACGGGCACGATGAGCGGCTGGAGAAGGCTTTGCAGGCGCGCCGCGCACGGAGTTGACTCGCATATGGCCCATGCTGGTAGGCTATCAGGGGCGCGATCGGCGCGCGTCTGGTACGAATCATGCGCTTCATCGAGGTCGGAGATTTTGGCAAACGTACGCTGAGCAAATGGTTCAGCGAATTCTGGGACGCATGGACCGACGAGCGGTTCGCACGCCGCGAGAGCCGCAAGGCCCTCGACCTGTACCACTGCGTGCATCGGGAGCAACCGCAGCTCGAGGGTCGGGAACTTTATCGGGAGATCGTCAAGCGCTGCGCCAACGATCCACTGGATAACGCGCGCGACTACGTCCGCCATGCGGAGGAAAGCTTTGCGGCGTGGCCGGCGGAGCGCGACGTGCGGTTTCGCGACGTGGTTTCCTACGTCGTTTTCGATGAACGCGTGCTGTCGAAGAAACGCGCCGGCACCAGTACCGATATCGAGGCGGTGGTGGCGACGGTCATTCCCGCCGAGCTCTGACTTGAGGCGCGGCGCACGGAGTCAACGGGTATGACGACCCCAGTCAGTTCGATCCTGATGTTCTTGCTTGCGTCCGTTTTGGGGGCCGTCGGTCAGTTTCTCTACAAGGGCGGCGCAGACGCTGCGCAGGGCGGATGGCTGTCCTACGTCGGCAACGTGCGCATCATCTTGGGCATCGGCTGCTACGGCGCCGTCATGGTGCTCTTCGTGGCGGCATTCAAGCGCGGCGGCTCCTTATCGGTGCTATACCCTGTATATGCGAGCACATTCATCTGGGCCGCGCTGATCTCCGCGGTCGCTTTCGGCACGCCGCTCAAGGCGCTCAACATCGCCGGCATGGTATTGCTCATCGCCGGAATGTACTGCATGGGGCGCTAAGCGTAGAAAAATCTCGTGATATGAAAGAACACCGGCGCTGCAAAGCTGACCGAGTCCAGCCGATCGAGCATGCCGCCATGTCCTTCGATCATCACGCCCCAGTCCTTCGCACCCAGGCTGCGCTTCACGGCCGATAGGGTGAGGCCTCCCAGGAACCCCATGACCACGATGACGAACGAAATGAGCAAGGATTGCGGCCAGGTGAACGGCGTGATCCACCACATCGCGCCGCCGACGGCGGTGGCGCTCAAGCCCCCTCCCACCAGCCCCTCGACCGTCTTCGACGGACTGATCTGCGGCGCCAATTTGGTACGGCCGAACAATTTGCCGAACACATACTGGAGCACATCGCTCAACTGCACGATCAGGAGGAGATACAGGAGCAGCAGCGCATCGGATCCTTCGTAGCCGGGAATACGCAGCAGCAGCAGGGCGGGCGCATAGCTGATGCAATACACGGTAATCATCACGCCCCACTGAATTTTCGCGGTGCGCTCCAGAAAATCTTGTGCGTCGCCGGCGAGCGCCGCGATCGCGGGGAGAAGCAAGAAGCCATATACCGGAATGTAGATCGAAAAAGTTCCGTACTGATCGATGCCGATGAGCATGTATTGCACCGGCACCAAGACATAAAAACTCAGCAAGAGCGGCAGATAGTCGCTCGGCCGGGTCCGCGTCAGGGTAATCACTTCGCGCAGGGCGAAGAACGATACCAGGCCGAAAACCACCAGGGTGGCGGTCGTCCCGAGTACGAACGCGACGCCGAGTACGCCTATCATCGCCCACCAGGCATTTACCCGCGCCGCGAGATTGGCGATCACCGCGCGGCCGGCGTCGGAACGCGCACGCGCCTTCAGAACCTGGCTGATGATGGATGCAACGGCCAATAAAGCCACGACGCCGCCGAAAACCCACCAGGCTTTTTGTTGTGCGATCATTTCACTGCGCCATGGCGCCGCCGGCCAGTTTGATGACTTCCTCGCGCGCCCGCGCCAGGAAACTCTCTTTGGTTTCATTGTCGGCCATTGCGAGCGGGGCGCCGAATCGAACGATGCAGGTCAACGGAATCGGCACGATCGCACCCTTGGGCATGCTCCGCAGAAGATTCTCCAGGTACACCGGGATCAGCTGCACCTGCGGAAACTGCCGTGCGAGATGGTACAGCCCGCTCTTGAAAGGCGCCGGAATCGGCTCCTTGCCGCGCGTACCCTCGGGAAAAATAATGAGCGATTCGCCGCGAGTCAGTGCCTCGGCAAGCGGCGCGAGCGGATTGCTGGAGGGGTCATCGCGCTTGCGGTCGATCAATACCGCGCGCAACGCCTTGGTTGCAATGTAGCGTCGAATGCCGCTGCCCCAGTAGTCCCGCGCGGCCACGGGACGGGTGTGCTTGCGCAGCTTTAGCGGCAGTGCCGACCAGATCGCCAGCGTATCGATGTGGCTCGAGTGATTCGCGAAGTAGAGCCGCTGAGCGGCATCCGGTACGCAGCCTATCCAGCGCGGATGCGCGCCGACTATGAGCTTGACGATTCCCACCAGCATCTCGCTTGAGGGACGCACGGGCGACTATCTCGAGCGCAGCTGCCGCGCGATCGCGAGCGTGCGCGTGATGCACGTGATGGTTGCGCCGACGGCCACGATCCACGCTGCCGCGACCAGCGCCCACCGAGATCCGACGGCCCACCACTCGAGGGCGCCCGCTATGCAGCCAACCGTCATCACGGCCATGCGGTGCGGCTTTGCCAAGGGTCCGCGAAAGTCCTGCGGCAACCCGAGCGAGCCGCCCAGAACGCGGATGTACGCGGTCACCGCCGCCGCAAGGGCGCCATACCAGCCGATCGGGGGCACTCCGATGGCGTATCCCAGGCCGACGATCAGGAGCGAATCCGCGACCCGATCAGGTATCTCATTGAAGAGCGCGCCGGTGGCCGACTGCCGCTTGCCTTCGATCGCGACCATGCCGTCGAGCAGATTGCACAGCAACCGCAGCTGGATGCACAGAGCCGCTCCCAGCAGCCCGCCAGGGGTCGGTGCGCGCACCAGCAGCCAGGCGCCCAGCGCCGCGAAGGCAATACTGACCACCGAAATCGCGTTGGGTGAGACGCGGGCGTGAATGAGAGCGGCGGCGAGGCGGTTCGCCCACCATGAAGCACGGGATTTCAGCGGCCGTCGATTTTCATTCATCGGCGGCTCCGCACGCGCTAACCTTTCCAGGTCCGAAACGCGCCCGTGTCCATGTGCACGAAATCAGACCCGCGATAATAGCCGACGCCACCGCGCTTCAAGTCCTCGGCGTGCGCAGCGAGACTCGCGCAATCGACGCCGCTGATGCGCACGTCGATCGCACGTCCTTCCATGTGCAGGCTGCGCTGGGCGACTCCGGTGCTCCTCTCGCGCAATTGCGCATTGGTCTGCGGGGAGCGGTAGCCTGAGATCACACTGAACGCGGGATCGGCGCCCGCAGCGCGCGCGACCTCCACCAGGTAGTCCATGAGCTTCGGGTCGATCGGGTGACGCTCGCCGGTGCGAAAATCCCTCAACAACACTTCAATGGCCGAGAGCGCTTCCGCCCGGTATGCGCCATCGCGAAAGTATTCGATGTCCAGCCGTTCATTGGTGTGCAGGTTGGAGAGCGCGATACGCCTGGCCGCGCCGCCATGATCCGCCGCGGCTTCCCGGCTGCGCGCGGGGCCCGCCAGCAAGCCCGCCGCCGACATCCCGGCCAGCGCGCCGCCCGCGCACAATATCCGCCGCCTGCTCCACCTCATCGACGGCTCCTGTCGGTAAGCAACCGGCCGTTGTCGAGCGCCAGCACGGTGGCGCGCGGGAAGAAATTGAATTCCGACGCCGAGGCCCAGGTATAGGCGCCCATCGCGCGGCCGATGAGCAGATCGCCCACATCGAGCTTGGGCAGTTCCAATCGATCGTTGATGACGTCGATGCTGTCGCAGGTCGGTCCGGCGAGCACCGAGGGGTACGTCTTGCCCGCGGTCACGAGCGCTTCCACCGGGTAGTTTGCACGGTCGTATACCTGGCCGCTGTAGCTGCCGTACAGACCATCGTCGAGGTAATACCACCAACGAACGCCGCGCAGTGCCCGGCCCATGACCGAGGTCACCGAGATTGCCGACGGCGCGGCAATGTACCGTCCGGGCTCGGCGATCACGCGCGTCGCGGACGGCAATTCGTTCAACGCGGCGCGAATCGGAGCGCAGAACTCCTCGATGGGCATGGAGGGCTGCAGATAGTCCACGGGAAAGCCGCCCCCGATATCCAGGATGCGCGGATCGTGCCCGCTCTCCACGGCATCGCGCAGGAGTTCGCGGCATATCGAGATGGCCTCGATGAACTTCGCGGGATTGGGCGACTGCGATCCGACGTGAAACGACAATCCGTCGATCGTGATGCGCAATTCAGCCGCCAGCCGCGTGAGGTCCGAAACCGCTTGCGGTTCACAGCCGAACTTGCGCGACAGGTCGGCCACCGCCTCGGAGCTGCTGAAGGCGACGCGAATCAGCAGCGAGGTGCGGTTGCGATACTTCACGAACTTGCGCAACTCATCGGGGTTGTCGATGATGAATCGACTCACCCCGTAGGCCAAGGCCGTGCGTATATCGCTCTCGCGTTTGATCGGGTGCGTGTGGATGCAGCGTTCCGGCGCTATCTTCAGGCGCCGCACCAATTCCACCTCGCCATTGGTCGCCAAATCGAAGAACGCGCCTTCGGCGTTGAGCGTGTTGATGACCGATGGGTGCGGAAGCGGCTTGAGGGCATAATGCAGATCGACTCCGGGCAATGCTGCCTCGAGGCGGCGATACTGCCGGCGTACGCGCTCGGCATCGATGACGAATAGCGGCGAGCCATAGCGGGTCACCAAATGCCTGATCGACTCGTGCGCAAACGGGTCGAGCGCTGGGTCCAGCTCCAACGGCTCCGGGGTGAGGGAACGCGGGCTCGATGCGGCCTTGGCCATCAACTCACGCTCAGCTCGAGAGAATCGCCGCCCATGCCGCTCGCGCGCTGCAGGCGGTCGAGAATCGCCACCCAGCGTTCATCCTGAGGCAGACTCTGAACGAAAATCCTCGTGCATCCGGCGCGATCCAGCGTGCGCAGGTGGTTATACAGATTGTGCGCGTAGATGTCGGGCCTCTTGCCGGCGTTGATCCAGGTCATGTGGCGCTGGGTTTGAAGCGGCGGCCGCATGGCGAGCACGGCCACCTTTTCCTGGCGCGCGGTGAGTTCGCCCGCTCGCACTTCAATGTCGTCAGACGGCACGATCTCGAGCGGAGTGGTCGGCGCATAGTGCAGAGCGCGATCTCCCGGGGATCGGGGAGCGGTTCCGCCGATCGCCAGGCTCCCGACGACCTGCTCGAGCTGCGAGCGCGTAATGAAACCGGGCCGCAACAATCGCGCCTCGTTGTTGAGACACGAGACGATGGTCGACTCCAGGCCGATGGGTGAATCCCCGCCATCCAGAATGACGCCGACCGCATCGCCCAGCTCGTCGCGCACATGTTCAGGCTTGGTCGGACTCAACCGCCCGTAGCGATTGGCGGAGGGTGCGGCGATGCCGCCGCCGAACGCGTTCAACAGTTGCTGCGCCATGGGATGCGAAGGAATGCGGATCCCGATGCTGTCTTGGCCGCCGGTGACGATGTCGTTGACATTGTCTGCCTTGGGCAGAATCAGAGTCAGCGGACCCGGCCAGAATTTGGCGGCCAATTGTTCGGCGAGCGGCGGTATCGAGGACACCCAGCGGTGCAGATACCGTGGATCGTCCAGGTGCACGATCACCGGATGATCGGGCGGCCGTCCTTTGACCTCGAATATCTTGCGCACGGCGGCCGGATTGGACGCGTTCGCCCCGAGCCCATAGACCGTCTCGGTCGGGAACACGACCAAGTTGCCGGCGCGCAAGGCTTCGACGGCCCCTTCGATTTCGGTCTGAGTAGCTCTTACCACCTGGGCATGATATCAAGACTGCGATACCAACAAAGCTCGCATGCACCTTAGGCTAGCGGATCTGTGTCGCAATGCCGCTTTTCCTCGAATGGGATCACCCGGTTCAGGCCGCAGAGGTGTCAAGTGTCGGTGGGAGGATACATTCCATGAACACCAAATCGAGCCAGCGCCCGAACTTGAACCCCACCTCGCGAAAGTGACCGACGCTGGTGAATCCAAGAGTGCGATGCAGGCCGATGGAGACCGCGTTGTCCGCATCGATGCCGGCGATCATGACGTGTTTGCCCATGGCGACTGCGCGAGCCATGAGTTCGACCACCAGCGCTCGCCCGATACCCCGGCCGCGGCAGTCTGCACGCACGTGGACGCTGTGCTCGACGGTGAGCCGGTAACACGGCCATGCCCGAAACTCACCGAAGGTGCCAAACCCGGCGACCCCCGATGCATCCCGCGCCACCACCATGGGGAAACCCTGCGTCATTTTCGCATCGAACCAGGTTTCCCCGCGAGCCCAAGTGAACTCCTCCTCCGAATAGACCGCCGTAGAATTGCGAATGACCTCGTTGTAGATTTCCAGGATCTGCGCCAGATCGTCGCGGGAGGCATGCTCGATCACGGCTGATGTTCCGCTCGCGTCATTCACGATTGTCACCTGCGAAAGGGTGCTGTTCGCTCTATGGTAGCTCTATTCATTGGTCTGTCTTAGCATGGGCGCATGCCGGGGCACGATCATGAGGAGGAACACGACCATCAGCGAAGCGGCGTGAGTCCGCAGGAGCTCCGCGTGCGCGCCCTGGAAAGCGTATTGATCCAGAAGGGTTATGTCGATCCCGCGGCGCTCGATGCGCTCATCGATACGTATCAGACGAGGGTCGGGCCGCGCAACGGCGCGCGCGTGGTGGCGCGCGCGTGGTGCGACGCCGAATTTCGTCGCCGGCTTCTCGAGGACGCCACCGCGGCCATCGCCTCCCTGGGGTTCTCTGGAAGGCAAGGTGAACACTTGGTGGCGGTCGAAAACACGCCGCAGCTGCACAACATGGTGGTCTGCACGCTGTGCAGCTGCTATCCCTGGCCCGTCCTCGGGCTGCCGCCGACGTGGTACAAGAGCGCCTCGTATCGTGCGCGGGCGGTGAGGGATCCGCGCGGCGTGCTCAAGGACTTTGGCGTGGAGCTGCCCGCGACCATGCGGATCCGGGTGTGGGACTCGACCGCCGAGGTGCGCTATCTGGTGGTGCCGCAGCGCCCGGCCGGATCCTTTCATCTCGATGAGCGCGAACTCGCGGAGCTCGTGACGCGCGATTCAATGATCGGCACCGGCCTGGCGCGGCAACCCGGCGTAGCACCGGCGGCAACCCCTTCATCATGAGCTACTGCTCCAACGCCGATCTTGGCGGGCACGACGGGTACGGAGCCGTTCGCCCGGAGCCCGAGGGCGAACTATTTCATGCGCCGTGGGAGCCCCGCGTTCTGGCCCTGAACCTAGCCATGGGCGCAACGGGCTTGTGGAATCTCGATGCCGTCCGCGCCGCGCGCGAAACGCTCGCCGACTACCGCGACCTCAGCTACTACGAAATCTGGCTGGCCGGGCTGGAGAAGCTGTTGCTGCAGAGTGGCGCCGTGCAGGCCGACGAGATCGCTCAGGCGCGATCGATGCATCCCGCCCGAGTCGCGGCGCAAATGCTGCATGCGGATCAGGTTCAAGCCGTGCTGGCGCGGGGAGCGCCGACGACGAGGCAACCGA
>DATMNF010000055.1:0-13441 GCA_035569355.1 Steroidobacteraceae bacterium | reverse complement strand
CCAAAGGTCAGCGATCGCTGATCGTCGACATAGGCGATTTTTTCCGCGAGACCGGCGCGCAGATTGCGCTGAATCAAATCATGGGCCGCGTTGTATGCCTTGGGCACGTGGACGCGCGGTGGAGTCTGCGATCGATCAACCTCACTGAGCTCGAGCACTGGTAATCCCGCAAACTTTACTTACGATATGCAATATAATACCGATGTATAAGTCGGTCAATGATAAAAAAGCAAGATAATGCTTGCCAAGGACTGCGAGACGCGAAATACTCGCCTCATGGAGTCCCCGACCCGATTGACGCCCGTCCCGGCCATTCCTCCGGCCGAAGAGGCCGTTTTCTTGGAGAAAGTTGGGTTTCGGGTGCGCGAACTGCGTCAAGAGCGCGGCTTGACCCGCCGATCGCTTGCGGCCCAAGCCGACGTGTCGGAGCGCTACCTCGGTCAATTGGAAACCGGTGCGGGAAACATCTCCATCATGCTGTTGCGGCGGCTCGCGCTGGCCTTGGGCGTGTCGATCGGTGAGCTTCTGGAAACCGAGCCTGATCAGATAGGACAACGATCCATCCGCCGCTTCCTGCAGCAAATTCCGCGGCACCGCCTTCCCGATCTCTTGGCACGCCTCGAGCGCGAAGTCGGATCGGAGCGCGAGGCGCGACGCAATCGCATCGCTCTCATCGGATTGCGCGGCGCCGGTAAGTCCACGCTAGGGAGGCGACTCGCCGAAGAACTCGGTCTCCCCTTCCTCGAGATGGACCGCGAGATCGAAGCGGAGTCGGGGCTGCCTTTATCGGAGTTATTTTCGCTCTACGGTCAAGCGGGCTATCGGCGCTTCGAAGGCCGCTGTCTGACGCGCGTGATCAAGGAATATCCGCGGGCGGTTTTGTCGGTCGGCGGCGGTGTCGTAGCGGAGGCTGGCACCTACGACTTCTTGCTCGCCAACTGCTTTACGGTCTGGCTCAAGGCGAGTCCGTCCGAGCACATGCAGCGCGTGATCGCGCAAGGCGACATGCGCCCCATGGCCGAAAGCCATGAGGCGATGGAAGACCTGAAACGCATCTTGGCCGCGCGAGAAGCACAGTACAGAAAGGCCGATGAGATCGTCGATACCTCGGGTCTTTCGGTGGAAGCATCCCTTGCACACCTGCGCGACGTGGTCGCGCGCGCTTAATCGGAGTCATGCATGGCAACGAACCTACAGCCCTCTGGTGTGGAGAATTCCGGACTCGGGGGCTCGAGTCAGGTCAGCTTCCAAACCGATCCCTCGCAATATCGCCATTGGCGATTGACGGTCTCAGGCCCGACGGCCACGTTGGTGATGGATACGCAGGAGGACGGTGGTATTCGCCCGGGGTACAAGCTCAAGCTCAACTCCTATGACCTGGGCGTCGATATTGAACTGCACGATGCGCTGCAGCGCATCCGCTTCGAACATCCGGGCGTGCGCGCCGTCGTCGTGACCAGCGCCAAGGAGCGCATCTTTTGCTCCGGCGCCAACATCTTCATGCTGGGATTGTCGAGTCACGCATGGAAAGTGAATTTCTGCAAATTCACCAACGAAACCCGCAACGGGATCGAAGACTCGAGCCGGCATTCGGGACTCAAATTCATCGCCGCCTGCAATGGAACGACCGCCGGCGGCGGCTATGAACTGGCACTCGCCTGCGATGAGATCATCCTCATCGATGACCGATCCTCCGCCGTCAGTCTCCCGGAGGTCCCGCTGCTCGGCGTACTGCCGGGAACCGGTGGGCTCACGCGCCTCACGGACAAGCGCAAAGTGCGACGCGACTTGGCAGATATCTTTTGCATCACCACTGAAGGCGTACGCGGGACCCGCGCCAAGGAATGGCGCCTGGTGGATGAGGTCGTCAAGCCGCAGAACTTCACCGCCCATGTGCAAGCGCGCGCCTTGGATCTCGCCGCGCAGAGCGATCGGGCGAGCGGCGCTAGCGGCATTGCGCTTCGGCCGCTGGCGTGCCGCATCGAGGCCGCCGGGTATCGCTATGGGCACGTGGATGTGCAAATCGAGCCCGACGCTCGGCGCGCAACGCTCACCGTGCGAGCACCGCAAACGGCTGAGCCAACCGGTATCGCGGACATCCTCGCCGCGGGCGATCACTGGTGGCCGCTGCAGATGGCGCGTGAACTTGACGATGCAATCTTGATGCTGCGGACGAACCACCTGAACATCGGCACCTGGGTCCTCAAAACCGCTGGCGATCCGAGTCGCGTATTGGCCGTAGATGCGGTGTTGCAAGCGCAAAGCGATCATTGGTTGGTGCGCGAAACGCTCGGAATGCTGCGCCGTACGCTGGCCCGGTTGGAAGTGAGCTCGCGCACGCTGATCGCACTGATCGAGCCCGGGTCTTGTTTTGCCGGAACGCTGCTCGAACTCGCGCTGGCAGCGGACCGCATCTACATGGCCGATTTCACCGAGCAGGCGCCGACGATTGCGATATCCGAATTGAATCTCGGCGCATTTCCGCGCGTCGACGGGCAATCTCGACTGTCGAGCCGCTTTTACGGCGAAGCCTCGGCGATCGATGCTATTTCGAGAACGAAGGGTCAGCCCGTTACGCCGAAGCAAGCCCTCGATCTCGGCCTGATTACCGCTGCATTGGACGATATCGACTGGCAGGATGAAATTCGCCTGATGCTCGAAGAGCGCGCGAGCCTATCGCCGGATGCCTTGACCGGCATGGAAGCGAATCTGCGATTCGGCGGCGCCGAAACCATGGAGACGCGCGTGTTCGGCCGGTTATCGGCCTGGCAGAACTGGATATTCATCCGCCCGAATGCGGTCGGGACGGAAGGCGCCTTGAAGACCTTCGGCACTGGCACCAGGGCTAAATTCAATTGGGAACGGGTCTGACCGGAGCGGCAATGAGCATCAACTACAGCGACAAGATCCCAAACAACGTCAACCTGTCGGAAGACAGGACTCTGCAACGCGCGCTCGAACATTGGCAGCCGGAGTTCCTGAATTGGTGGCGTGACATGGGCCCGGAAGGATCCAGCGGTTACGAGGTTTACCTGCGCACGGCCGTGAGCGTGCACCCGAGCGGCTGGACGCATTACGAGCACGTCAAGATGCCCGACTATCGCTGGGGCATCTTTTTGAATCCGCCGCAACCGGATCGCACCATCGGCTTCGGCGATCACAAGGGGGAGGCGGTCTGGCAGGATGTGCCCGGCGAGTATCGCGCCAACTTGCGGCGCATCATCGTCACCCAGGGCGACACCGAACCCGCCTCCGTTGAGCAACAGCGGCACCTGGGGTTGACGTGTCCGTCGCAATACGACCTGAGGAATCTGTTTCAGGTCAACGTGGAGGAAGGACGTCATTTGTGGGCCATGGTGTACCTGCTGCACAAGCACTTTGGACGCGACGGCCGGGAAGAAGCGGAAGCCTTGCTGCAACGGCGCTCGGGAGACGCAAATAACTCGCGTATTTTGGGTGCATTCAACGAAAAGACGCCTGACTGGCTGGCGTTCTTCATGTTCACCTACTTCACGGACCGAGACGGCAAGTTTCAGTTGTGCGCGCTGACCGAGTCCGCCTTCGATCCCCTGGCGCGCACCACGCGTTTCATGCTGATGGAGGAAGCGCACCATATGTATGTGGGCGAGTCGGGCGTCGCGCGCGTAATCCAACGTACTTGCGAAGCGATGCGTGAGCACAAAACCGATGATCCGCGAAAGCTGCGCGAGCTTGGGGTGGTGGATCTGCCGACGCTGCAGCGGTATCTGAATTTTCACTACAGCGTCACGCTCGATCTATTCGGCGCCGACGTGTCGTCGAACGCGGCAACGTTCTATAGCACGGGGCTCAAGGGGCGCTTCGAAGAGAGCCGGATTCAGGACGATCATATTCTCAAGGACCTTTGCTATCCCGTGCTCAAGGCCGCTGACGGCGAACTGGTCTCGGCGCCGGCGCCGGCGTTGAATGCGCTCAACGAGAAACTCCGTGACGACTACATCAAGGATTCCGTGTCCGGCGTCGGGCGCTGGAACAAGGTCATTCAAAAGAGCGGCTTGGATTTCCGGCTCAGCGTTCCGCACAAGGGGTTCAATCGGCAAATCGGCGCGCTGGCGGGCCTCAAGATCGCCCCGGATGGCCGCATCCTCAGTTCGGCGGACTGGCAGGCCAAAGTGCACGAGTGGCTTCCCACGGACGACGATCGCATCTACGTGCGCTCGCTCATGGGGCGCGTCACCGAACCCGGCAAGTTTGCCAACTGGATCGCGCCACCGGAAAAAGGCGTCAACAAAAAGGCGGACGATTTCGAATATATTCGCTTCGCTTGATCGGCCGGCGCCTTCCGCAGCACCTCCCGTTGTGCCATTTGCGGTCATAGTGAGAAGGCTGTAGCGATCAAGATGGTGGCACCCATTGCCACGTTCATGATGCGTTCCCCCATGGGAGTCAGTTTCGCTCGTCCCACGGCGACACCGACCCAGAGCCACACGATATCTACGATGACTATGACGGCGATGCACAAAGCGACTTTCAGCACGATATTGGCGCTTGCTCCGACCGTGAGCTGAAGCGGCGACGCCAGCAACGAGGCGATCGCGAGATACGCTTTGGGATTCGTAATTCCCAGCAGCACGCCCGCGGCCGGCGAAACCGAGGCGGGTCTCGCGGCCGCATCGATTCCGACCGGGGACGTGGCGATCGCGTAAGCAAGAAACACCAGATAAATCGTCGCGCCAATGACCATGACGCGAGTAACGGCCGGATACGCCGACAATAGCGAGACCAGGCCGGTGCCGCTGGTCACGACGGCAACTGCAAGGCCCATTTGAAGGCCGGCGTAATAGCGCAGCCCCCCAGGCCAGCCTTGCGACTTCCCGACGGCAAGTAGTGCCGCAATCCCGGGTCCAGGGGATCCGAGCAGAGCCGTTGCCGCCGCGACAAACACTGCCACCGCCCGCATATCCATGGCGTACTCGCTGCCTATATTCACTGGATTACGAGGTTATCCGCGCGGTAGGATAGTGAAAATCGAATTAAGGGATTACCTCCTATTAGGAAATGTAATGGCGATTCGCGCCCTTCGCGACATTGACGTGGGCCTGCTCCGCACCTTTGTGGCGGTTGCGGAAACTCGCAGAATGACCGCCGCCGCCAGAGTTGTCAGCGTGAGCCAAGGTGCCGTCAGCCAGCAAATCAAGCGTTTGGAGCGGCTGTTGCGGGTGACGCTGTTTGCGCGGATGGCGGATGCGGCGCGCCTGACTCGCGATGGTGAAAAGCTGATGCCGTTGGCGCATCGAATGATCGCGTTGAATGATGAAGTCGCCGAGCATATGGGGACGATAGACTTCGCCGGCGAAGTTCGGCTGGGCGTGCCGCACGATGTGGTGGGCCGGCTGATGCCGCCCATTTTGCGTGCTTTCAGTCGCGAGCATCCGAGCGTTTTGATAACGCTGGTTAGCGAGAGGACCGCGGTGCTGCGCAAACTGCTCAGAGAGCGGAGTATTGATCTTGCGCTGATGACCGAGGCGGCGCGAGCGGACCGCGGCCAACACCTCATGACCGACCAACTCGTTTGGGTCGGCGCCAAGGGCGGCGACGCGTGGCGCCGGCGCCCTCTGGCGGTGGCGGTCGGTCAAAATGGATGCGCATTCCGAGCTTTGGCGATCAGGGCATTGAATGCCGCCAAAATCGATTGGCGAGCAATCTGTCAGGTGGGAAGTCTGGAACCGGTTTTCGCTACGCTCGAAGCGGATATGGCAGTAGCTCCCTTCCTGCTGCGCACCGTCCCGGATCGGCTAGATATCCTCACGCACGCTGCATTGCCGAAGTTGCCGAGTTATCACATCAACCTCAAGTTCTCCGCCGGCGATGGGTCCGTCAGTGCATTGGAACTCGGACGTCACATTCGCGAGGGGTTTGCTCGGCGGTATTCATGAAGCGAGCGCCGCCGTGACCGGCTGAAGCTGCGCGTCGCCTCGGGCGTCAGCATCCCAATGCGTTTTGCAGCGAACCGAGTTGCGCCTCGGCTTGCATCAAGATTTCCGCGCAATCCTTTTCGGTGAGCCCAATCGTCTTGAAGGAACCGACCTCGTTCATTGCCACTGCGCACTGCGCAGGGTCATGGAGCACCCCACCGAGCGCTTTGCTGACGATCAATACATCCGACAAGTCGGCCGGGTCATCGTGCAGGCGACCGTAATCACTTTGATTGCCGACGGCCGTCGCCATTTCCTCGGCGAAGCCCCAATTCTCCAAGACCGCTTTGCCGATCGCCCCTTCCCAGCTCGACACCAAGTCGCTGAAGTCTTGGTCGGCCAGGAGCTTGTTCGATTGACCTACCGCTCGCACCATGACGTACAAGCGCCCCATGCCGTGAAGTAGGCCGGTCAGAAACGCCTCGTCGGGCTGCACTCTCGTGCGGCTTGCCACCACCTGGGATATCGACGCTACGGAAATACTCTCCTTCCAGAGGCCGCTCAACTTTTGCGCGATCGAATACAACTGCTCGGCGTCTCTCATCTGCTGCATCGCAAAGGCCATCGTCGCGCTTTGCACCATCTGATGGCCGAGTCGCGTAATCGCTGATCGCAAATCCGTCAACGGCTTCCCTGTGGGATTGTAGGCAGCCGAGTTTGCGGTTTGCAGCAGCTTGGCCGCCAATCGGGGTTCTGTGCCAACGATCGTCACGACCTGCTTGGGGTTCGTGTTCGGATTGCTCAGCGCTTTGCGGACTCGAATCACGACATCCGGAAAACACGGCAGGTCCACCGTACCCGAAGACACATCCTTGGCCAGATTTGCAAGAAATTGCATGCTGGCGGCGCGGGCCGCATCGGGGGCACTGGCATTGGGCGCGATGGATCGATTGCCGGAGTGATACGTCGGGGCCCGTCGTTCGCTAGACATATTGCAATTACCCACCCTTGTTGTGGTCGAGCGGTTCAAGATTTCGGCGGATTTGTCCGTTTCTTTAGCCGTTCAGGGTGACCGGGTCTCGATTGCCTTGAGAAACGCCGCGTCCAGGGTGCGCGCACCCGTGCGCTCGCACAGTTCCGCCGCACCGCCGATGAACCTGATCTCGCCCTCGTGCAGTAGGGCGAACCCGTCGCACAGCTCTTCTATATCGGCGAGCGAATGCGAGCTGAAGAGCACAGTGGCGCCGCGTCGATGTGCGGACTTGATTTCGGCCTTGAGGAACGCACGCGCACGCGGGTCGAGTCCGCTCATGGGTTCATCGAGAACCAGCAGATCTCTCTCCGAGAGCAACACGGCCGCAATGCCGAGTTTTTGACCCGAACCCTTGGAATACGAGCCAACTCGCTTCGGCAGGTAGGCCGGATCGAGATCGATCGCGGCTACCGCCGTCTCGATGCGATGATTTTCAAGCGTTACGCCGTACAGCCGGGACATCATTTGCAGGTATTCGAGGCCGGTCAAATACGACGGCGGCATGAAGCGTTCCGGCAGATACGCGAGCGGGCGGCGCGCCATGGCGTCGGTGGCGGGCAAGGAGAATATGCGCACATCCCCCGCATCGGGAAACGTGAAGTCGAGCAGGCACTTGATCAGCGTCGTCTTGCCGGCGCCATTCAACCCCACCAAGCCGAATATACAACCGCTCGGCACGGCAAAGCTGACCGTGCGCAGCGCCGGCCGTTCGCCGAAGCGCTTGCTGATCCCGTTGAATACGATCGCATCCGCCATGGAAAACCCTAAGAAACGTCGACTACTGCCGATATTGACTGAACGATACGTGGAAGATTGACCGTGTTCTCGGTCTTATTGTCAAGATGGATCGGCTGCTGCCGATAACCAATGGTCGAACATGTTTGGAGACAGTTATGGTTGGGCGACAGCATGGATTGGCGTCGCGAATGCGGCTGATTGTGATGGCATTCACACTTGCGGGCTGCGCCGGGTCGCCGCACCGCGAGGCGAAGCCGGATGCGGCCATGCCCAAGGCCGCGTCGGAAGGGGCGCTGCAGCCGAATTCGGTGCCTTTGATGCCCCCGCCGCCGCGCCAGAACGGTAAGTCCGAAACCTTCAGCGTGACCGTGAACGACGTCCCCGTCGGCGACATGCTGTTTGTGTTGGCGCGCGATGCGAAGCTCAGCCTCGATATTGATCCGCGGGTGGTAGGCAACGTCACGCTCATTGCCGCGGACCAGACCTTGCATCAGATCCTCGAGCGGGTCGCCGAACAGGTCGATATGCGCTACGAGATCAGGGAATCGACCATCGTCGTCAGGCCCGACACGCCGTTCGATCACCAATACAAGATCGACTACGTCAATATTGCACGGGAATCGAAGTCCGCCAGCAACATAGCCACTCAAATCCAGGCGTCCAGCGGCGCAGTTTCCACCACAACGGGCGCAAGCGGGAGCTCGGGAGGTTTGAGCGGCGAGAGCTCCAATAATAACTCGACCTCGGAACTCACCAACGTATCGCGCAATCAATTTTGGTACACGCTGATCGCCAATGTGAAGGCGCTGATCGGCGACACCACGAGCATCAACAACGGCCAGCGCGGCGGCTCGGGCGCGGCCGCGATGGCGGCACCCGCCAGCGCCGCAGCGCCGATCGCGGTGCCCGGAGCGAAGGAATCCAGCTTGGTCATCGCCAACCCCGAGACGGGAATATTGGCGGTCCGGGCCACGGCACGCCAGCAGGCGCGGGTGCAGGAATTCCTCGACGCCGTCCTGCGCTCGGCACGGCGCCAAGTATTGATCGAGGCCACCATCGCCGAGGTGCAACTCTCGGATCAATACCAACAAGGCATCAACTGGCAGAAGTTTGGTAAAGGTGGCCTCACGGTGACTCAGCAGCCGCTGGGCCCCGCGCCCTTGCCCGGCGGCAGCATTCCAGGCAGCGGCCCCGGCGGAATCACCTTCCCGCCGAGCAGTTCCCCCATCGCCAACCCAAGCTTGGCCGTTTTGCAGTTCGTGAATTCGAACCCGGCGAGCTTTCTCGGCAATCTCTCGGTCGCGGTGTCGTTGCTCGAATCTTTCGGCACCGTAAAGGTGCTGTCGAGCCCCAAGCTCAGCGTGCTCAATAATCAGACTGCGTTCCTCAAGGTGGTCGACAACCGCATTTACTTTACGATCGGCGTGCAGATCACGCCCGGCAGCAGCGTCACCGGCACCCAAGCCATCGTGACCTACACCTCGACGCCGGCAACCGTGCCGGTCGGCTTCGTCATGAGCGTCACGCCATCGATCGACGAGGTGGGCATGGTCATGATGGATGTGCGCCCCACGATCTCTCGCATCATCGGCTATATCAACGACCCCAATCCGGCGCTCGCGCAGGCGAATGTGGTGAGCCAGATTCCCGAAATACAGACCCGCGAGATCGAATCGCTGCTGCGCGTGAAGAGCGGTGACATCGCCGTGATGGGCGGGCTGATGCAAGACGCCACCAACAACAACTCTGACGAGGTGCCGGGCGTCGGCCGAATCCCCTGGATCGGCAATCTCTTCAAATACAAGAACAACTCGCGCACCAAGAGCGAATTGGTCATTTTCTTGCGGCCCGTCGTGATTCGCGATGCCAGCCTCGATGGCGATTACGGCGAGTTCAAAGGCGTGGCACAACGCGACGGGCTGATTCCCGGCGGCCCCCTCAACAGGGTGCCATCGGCGGAGCGGCCATGAGTTTGCTGCTCGATGCGCTGCGATCGACCGAGCCGACCGATGCCGCAGCCAACGAGCCGCGGGCAGAGGAGCCCTTTGAGGATCTCCAGGAGGATGCTCGAGAGGAACCTCTCGGTGCGCGCGCGACCTTGGATCTGCTCGCGCCGAACGAAGCGGGGGAGGTCTTGGCATTGGAGCCGCCCACCCCGGCGGATGTTGAAGCGCCCAGCGACATCGCCGTTCCGGCTGCGACAGCGCCGGCACCGGCCCGCTTCCACCCGGCGCCAAGCACCGCCGCAAAAATTCCCGAGCCCGCACTCGGTCGTCCGGAACCTGCGATAACGGCGCCTGGCGTACGTGGCGCCGGCGCAGCCCCGGCGGCGGCGCCCTCAACCAGGAACTACGGGGTGCTGCTCGTCGCCCTTGCGGTATTGGTCGGTTTGGGTTCGATCGGCAAGCTGTTGTGGCCCAAGACCTATACCGTTACCTATCCGGAGGGCAGCGAGTCTGCGCCGCTCGCGGCACCCGCAGCGCCCGATCCGGGAACCTCACCGGTCTCGCTCCAGGCGGTGCAGGTGCCTTCGCAAAGGCCCGTGGACCAGTTCGCATATTCCGGCAACGCCCCGGAAATCGACCTGCACGAGTCTGAAGCGCCTCCCTCCGCAATTCGACCGGAAGCAGCTTCCGGCGAACTGCGCAAGACGCCGGCCGCACCTCGTGCCACGGCAGCCTTGTCGGTGACTCGATCGGAGAGCGAGTCGTCGCTCGATCGGCACATACAAGGGGGATACCGGGCGCTCGCCGCGGGCAACGTTGCGAGCGCGCAGAGCGAGTACCTCGCAGCGCTCAAGATCGACGCCAATAGCGTCGATGCTCTGCTGGGCGCGGCGGCCGCCGCAGCACGCGGAGGCAATTCGGCCGTGGCAGCCGCCACGTACGCGAAGGTGCTCAAGCTCGAGCCCGGCAACCCGGATGCCACCGCTGCCCTCGCGATGCTCAAACCTGATGCCGCGGCGAGCGAATCGAACGAGAGTCATTTGAAAATCTTGATCGCAAATGACGACGGCAATCGGCCGGCACTGCACGCGGCATTGGCCGGCGTGTATGGCGGCGACGGTCGCTGGGCGGAGGCGGCGCAAGAATACTTCACCGCGTTGGCCAAGGATCCCGGCAATCCCGACCTGGCCTTCGATGTCGCAGCAAGTCTCGACCAAAACCGCAATGCCGCCATGGCGCTGAATTTTTATCAGCAAGCGCTCACGTTCGCGCTCAGCCGCCCGGCTCAATTCGATCGAAAGGCGGTCGAGCGGCGCGTCGCCCAACTACAGGCACCGCCGCGATGAGCGCCGTTGCCTCGGCCGTCGCGACTCCATCACGCCGGCCGCTCGGCAAGATCTTACGCGAACGAGGAATGCTGAGCGAAGATCAGCTCAGAATCGCCCTCATCGAGCAAAAGCGCAGCGGTGAGCAGCTCGGCAAGACGCTGGTCAAGCTCGGCTTCTTGAGCGAAGCGACGCTTCGCGAAGCGCTCTCCGAAAACCTCGGTCAAGGCGATATCGACGTCGCGCGGGTCGTCGCCGACCCTGCCGCGCTGGCCATGGTGCCGAAGAGCTTTGCGGTGCGATTCAGCGTGCTGCCGGTGGCTCTCGACCGAGCCCGGGGTGTGCTCACTGTCGCGGTCGGCAATCCAAACAACGTCGTCGTACTCGATCAACTGAATGCGATGCTGCGCGGCGAGATGGCGGTCGAGGCGCGCATTTCCTCGGAAGCCGAGGTCACGCAGGCGATCGACAAGTTCTACGGTCATGAATTGTCCATCGACGGCATCTTGAATGAGATCGAAACGGGCGTAGTCGACTACGAGAGCCTCACCGGCACCGATGGCGGATATACCCAGCCGATCGTGCGGCTGATCGACGCGCTCGTCGGCGACGCCGTCTCGCGCCGCGCCAGCGATATTCATTTTGAGCCCGAGCAAGGCTTCGTCCGCATTCGTTATCGAATCGACGGGGTGCTGCGGCAGATCCGCGCGCTGCACTCGAAGTATTGGTCGGCGATGTTGGTGCGCCTCAAGGTCATGTCCGGTATGAACATCGCCGAGTCCCGCGCCCCTCAGGACGGACGCATCAGCTTGCACCTGCAGGGCCGCTATATCGACTTTCGCGTCGCGGCGCAACCGACCACTCACGGCGAGAACGTCGTGCTGCGCATCCTCGACAAGGTACAGAGCTTGGTCGCGCTCGACGCACTTGGGTTGGCAGCGGACCAGTTCGAAGCGCTGCAGCTCATGATCACCCGTCCCGATGGCATACTGCTGGTCACCGGCCCCACAGGCAGCGGCAAGACTACCACGCTGTATTCGATCTTGAGCGCTCTCAACACCGAGGGCGTCAACATCATGACACTGGAAGACCCGGTGGAATATCCCCTGCCGATGATTCGACAGACCAGTCTCGCGGAGGGTCTGAAAATTGATTTTGCGTCGGGCATCCGTTCGATGATGCGTCAGGATCCTGACATCATCTTGGTGGGCGAGATCCGCGACGCGGACACGGCCACGATGGCGCTGCGAGCCGCCATGACCGGCCACCAGGTATTCAGCACCCTGCACACGAACTCCGCGTTGGGCGCGCTGGCTCGCCTGACGGACTTGGGGCTCAACCCGGAAATTCTTGCCGGCAACATGATCGGTGTGATCGCGCAGCGTCTGGTGCGCCGACTGTGCCGCAGCTGCAAGAGACCGTATCAGCCGAATGCGGCACAGCGGCGTCTGCTTGGCCTCGACGGCGGCAGCACGCAACCTCTGTACGAGGCGATGGGATGCGCAGATTGCGAGCAACAAGGGTACCTCGGACGCATCGCCCTGATGGAGGTAGTGCGCTTCGATTCGGAGCTCGACGAGCTGGTTGCGCGCCGCGCTACGCTGCGTGAGCTGCGCGCGGCCGTGGCGGCCCAAAGCGGCGCCCTCACCTTGGCGCAGGACGCCATCCGCCGCGTGCTCGATGGCACGACAACGATCAGTGAAATCGCGCGTACCATCGATTTGACTTCGATCGAGGCGCACTGAGCGTGTCATGCGGACTTACAGCTACAGGGCCGTAACAGAATCGGGACAGATACGTTCGGGTCGGACAGAAGCGCTCAACCTGCCTGATCTTGAAGCGCGTCTGACGCAGATGCGCCTCGAATTGATCGAGGCCCGCGTCCGAACCGCGACGTCGTGGCTGGCCGCTCGCGGGCGGGGCGCCACAACCAAGGATCTCATCACCTTCTGCATGCACCTGTCGCAGGTGACGCGTGCCGGCATTTCGTTGGTGGACGGCTTGAAGGATCTGGTCGATCAGGTCGAGCATCCGCGCTTTCGCGTCATTCTCGCCGCGGTGGTGGAGGCTGTCCAGTCGGGTACCGGATTTGCGGATGCGCTCGGCGCGTATCCGCGAGTGTTCGATCGAACTTTCGTCGCGCTGGTCCGTGCCGGCGAACACTCGGGCAATATTCCGCAAATCTTTCAAAAGCTGGCCGACTCGCTCAAGTGGCAAGACGAACTGCGGGCGAGTTTCAAGAAGCTGCTCATCTATCCGATATTCGGACTGAGCGTCATCACGGGTGTGTTCCTATTTCTGATGATCTATCTGGTGCCGCAGTTGTCGACCTTCATTCGGTCGATGTCGGGCGGCCAGTTGCCGGTGCAAACCAAGGTTCTGTTGGCCATCTCCGACTTCCTCGTGCATCACTGGTGGGTGTTGCTGGTGGTCCCAGCGGTTCTCGGAACCGCGGTCTTCCTCGTGCTGCGCTACGCATCGGAAGCCCTTCGCACGAAGCTCGAC
>DATMNF010000054.1:0-2845 GCA_035569355.1 Steroidobacteraceae bacterium | reverse complement strand
TTTGGTGGAGGAGAAGGGGATCGAACCCTCGACCTTCGCATTGCGAACGCGACGCTCTCCCAACTGAGCTACTCCCCCGAAAAAGGGCCCGGAATATTAGCAGCAAAGGCCGCTCATGCCAAAGTATCGCCCATGAGCGGGCATGACCTAGGCTAGGATGTAGCCACAAGGAGAGGGCGATATGATCAAAGCGGGCGAACGGGCGCCGGAATTCACGCTACCGGACGACACGGGCAAGGATCGATCGCTGACCGAGCTCTTGAGCGCAGGCGCCATGATTCTGTATTTCTACCCAGCTGATTTCACCCCTGGGTGTACCCGGCAAGCCTGTCTCCTGCGTGACCTGCACGCCGAAATCGAGCGTGCCGGCTTGCGGGCCGTCGGCATCAGCCCGCAGAGCCCGGAATCGCACGCGAAATTCAAGGTCAAGTACAAGCTTCCCTTTGTTCTCCTATCGGACGAACAGAAAACCGTCATCAAAATGTATGCGGTCAATGGTCCGCTGGGGATCGGCGTACGTCGCGCCACCTACTTGATCGACGGGAGCCGTAGGATCCGCGACGCCTTGTTGGCGGATTTCAGGATCTCTCGACACTTGGATTTCGTCCGCAAGGCCATCATGTTGCGCGCCACGGCGATCCCGTAACCGCTGCCGGACACCAGACGAGGCCCGTCCGAGGCTCCCTAGTAAGTCAAACGCAACAAGTTTGCGCGGCCGATTTGCGGCACGGTGACGACATACATGGTGCCGTATTCCTGGGCGCCGATTTCCGGAAGCTTGGGATTGCCGCTCAAGGCCGCGACGATCTGAGGCACGGTATCGGCGTGCCCAACGATCAACACTCGACCCCCGCCGTGCTCATGCAATACCCGGCGGGCCAGAGCCCGAGAGTCGTCTCCCGGCACGACGGTCTCGCTGATGCCCAGCCGCGCCGCCAGGGGCGCCGCGGTGAGCCGATTTCGCAAGGCGGATGTGACGTAAATCGCATCCAGGTGACCGGCGGTCTTGGCGTCGCCGAACATTCGTGCGAGCAGCGCTGCGCGCGCCTCTCCGGCCTCGCTGAGCGGCGGGTCGGCAGCGCTGACGCTCACGTCCTTTTCGGCGTGGCGAATGACAATCACGGTCGTCGCGTCGGCGGTTGCCAAAAGCCACGCGGCACAAATCGCAAAAATGAAGGCCAACGCAACCGCGAGCACGGTCAACCAGATCGGCGTCAAGAAAGGCCGGCGCTGAAAGCTCAACTGGTCTTTCTTCATGCGATGATCATACCAATGAATGCCAATGGGAGCCTGCCTCATGTGCACGCCGTGGTCCTTGCGGCTGGATTCTCCTCGCGCCTGGGGCGTCCAAAAGCTTTAGCCAGGGTTCGCTCCTTGACCCTATTGCGCAGAACTCTGGCGGTGGTCGCGCGCCTCTCGCCGGCGAAGATCATCGTGGTGCTGCCGCCCCAAGCGGTACGCTACCGGATCGAGGCACGAGGTCTGAAAGTCGCTTTTGTCGCCAATTCCAACCGCGCCGCCGGCCTGTCGAGTTCCGTGCACCGCGGGATCGCACAGGCTCGCTATTCCACCGCCCTTCTGCTGTTGCCGGTCGACCTCGCCGGTCTGAAGCGCCGCGATCTGGCCCGGCTGATCTCGCGCTGGCGCTCGGCTCGGCGCTGCGTGATTGCGCGGCGCATCGACCTGCCTAATGGGCGTAGCCAGGCTGCAATTCCCCTCATTTTGCCCCGGTGGCTGTATCCGCGAGCGCTTGCCGTAACCGGCGACATCGGGCTGCGCGAGTTGGTCAATGGATTACCCTCGCGGCAGCGAGTGCTGTTGGAGCTTCCCTCCGCTGCACTCGACGTCGACACGCCGCAGGACCTGCGCACGGCGAGGAGCCGGCTCGCGCCCAATTCTCAGACAGGCTTCTAGTCCCTGGCGCTCTGCACCAGTCGGTATCCGACGGCCGTCTCGGTCAAGATGTGTTTGGGCTGTGCGGGATCATCTTCCAGCTTCTGCCGCAAATGCCCCATATATACCCGCACGTAGTGACCGTCCTCGGTATGCGAAGGGCCCCATACTTCGCGCAAAATCTGCCGATGCGTGAGCACCTTGCCTGAATTGGCGATCAATAGGGTGAGCAAGCGGTATTCAATCGGGGTCAGATGTACCGGGGTCCCGCCCTTATGGACGGTGCGCAAACTCAAATCGATCTTGACGTCGCCGAACTCGAAGATCGAGTTCAACCCCCCGCCCGGGTCCCGGCGCCGGCGCGTAGCGGCGCGTACCCTCGCCAATAATTCTCCAACACCGAACGGCTTGGTTAAATAATCGTCGGCGCCGGCATCCAAAGCCTCGATTTTATCCTGCTCTCCGACGCGGGCCGACAATACGATTATGGGAACGCTCGACCAGCCACGCAAGTCGTGCAGGAATGTCATGCCGTCGCCGTCGGGCATTCCAAGATCCAAAATGATCAGGTCGGGTTTGCGGGTACCGGCATCGATCAGTCCCTGACGCAAGGTATCGGTCTCATGCACGCTCCAACCTTCCGCTTCCAAGGCGGTGCGCACGAAACGCCGAATCTGCCGCTCATCCTCGACGAGAATGGCGACAGGTAGTGGCTCAGCCATTGACTACCTCCGGCTCTTCGGCGGCGGCGGGCGGGTGTCCAAGCGGCAGGGTGAAGGTAAATCGAGCTCCGCCGCCGGGCCGATTGGCCGCCACGATCTCCCCGTGATGCGATTCGACGATGGCGCGGCAAATCGACAGGCCAAGTCCGACTCCCGGCGTCGCCGATTCCCGTTCGCCCCGGGTAAATTTCTGAAATACCGCTTCCTCGCGCCCGACGGGAAGCCCTGGG